>JANQKH010000845.1 GCA_028281215.1 Phycisphaeraceae bacterium
ACCGACAATTCGCCCGACCAGACCGTGCCCGTGATGATCGTACCTTTGCCCTGCACGGTAAACGTGCGGTCAACCGGCAGACGAACAATCTGGCTCGCCGGCTGCTCCGCGACCTTGTCGCAGAGCAATTGAATCTCGTCGCGAAGCTTGTCATAACCGGAAGGCTGACCGCCCGGCGGCGCGGAGGTACGCACAATTGGGGCGTTGGCGAGAAACGTGTTTTTGACCAGTTCTCGCACGTCGTCCTCAACCAGTTCGATCCAGGATTCGTCGGCCAGATCACACTTGGTCAGCGCGATCATGCCGTGCTTGACGCCGAGCAGTTGGAGGATGGAGAGGTGCTCGCGCGTTTGCGGCATGACCGAATCATCAGCGGCAATTACCAGCAGGGCGACATCCACCCCCACCGCGCCGGCGAGCATGTTCTTAATGAACCGTTCGTGCCCCGGTACATCAACAATGCCCAACTGGTACGGCCCGAGTTCGATGTCCGCGAAACCAATATCAATGGTGATGCCCCGGCTTTTTTCTTCAGGCAGCCGGTCGGTGTCGGTGCCGGTCAGCGCACGCACGAGCGCCGTCTTGCCGTGGTCGATGTGACCGGCGGTGCCCAGAATGAGGCGTCGGGTGTGTGGTTGCGTGGCGGTTTCCATGTTCGATGCGAAGTTTGCTTAGGCGGCCTGATCAGTCGGTTTTATCAGTCGCGCCAGGGCATTACGCGGCGCACGCGATGGTTGTTGGTGTCGCCGATATAAAGAATGCCTTTGGCGTCCACGCATATTCCATGCGGGCGATCCATTTTCGCTTTGGTCGCGGCATGCCCGTCCCCACCGTACCCGCGCGCTTTCGGGCCGATGCCCGCAATCGTGCTGACTTCACGGGTGTCGGCGTCGATCTTGCGGATTACCTGGTTCTCCGTGTCGACGATGTAAACATGCCCGTCCGCGTCGACGGTGATGCCCTTCGGGCCGTTGAAAGTCGCTTCGTTAGCATCGCCATCGGTGAAACCCTTCTTTCCGGTGCCGGCGACAAACGCCAGCCGGCCGGTGCCCAGGTTCATCTTCCAAACACTGTGCCCTTCGCGCAAAGCGATCCACAGGTCACTGTCGGTCACAAACAAAGCCCGTGGGCCCACGACGGGAATGTTATTGGCCAGGTGACCGCGCTTTGGCATTTTCTTTTCGCCGTTGCCGGCAATGGTTTCGATGACGCCTTTCGTCGCGTGGATGCGGCGGATGCGATGGTTGCCGATGTCGGCGACGTAAATATGTCCGACGGCATCGAGCGCCAAGCTGTGCGGCCGGTTGAACATTGCTTTGACTGCCGGTCCACCGTCGCCGCCGAAGCCGGCTTTGCCCTTGCCCGCGATGGTGGAGATCTTGCCGGTTTCCGAGTCGACTCGGCGGATGATGTGGTTCTTCATCTCGACGAGATACATATCGCCCAATACGTCGAATCGGACTTCATAGGGTTCGTTTAACTCGGCTTTCGTAGCGGGGCCGCCGTCGCCGGAATAGCCTGCCTTGCCGGTGCCTGCGACGACGGTGTGTTTGCCGGTTTTCAGATCAACACGCGTGATGCGATGGTTGCCGACTTCGCAGACATACAGTGCGCCATCAGGGCCGATCTCCACGCCGAACGGTTGATTGCAGATGTCTTTCTGTCCGTTACCGAAGACGGAGTCGATCGCGCCGGATTTCGGCGCGGCGAACGTTGCATGAGCCAGAGTGAGCGTGAACAGGGCAATAGAAAAAGCCGAGCGTTTCATAGGTGAATTGTAGTGCAGGGGCAGGCGTGATGTAGGGCGATCAATGATAGGCAAGCCCGGGCAACGCGACGGCGCGCAATCGGCTATCATCGGTGATCTGTCTGGTCATCGCAGCGCGGAGATGTCGTGAATGCCGAGTGGTTGGCTCCGATCCATCATGATCTTGCTGTCAACGATGTCTTGCATGGTTGCTAGCGGTGTCGTATTGGCGCAACAGGACTCACCGACGCTTGCCGGCGCGGGCGGCGCTTCGGGCATCGGGCAGTACCCGCCGCTCCAGTGGGGCGTGGTTGGCACGACCGTGCGTAATCCCACCGATGCCGACCAGAATCTGCGCGTGACACTTTCGTTTGACGACTCTCGCAATCTCGAATTCGCTGCCGACATCTGGGTGCCGGCGAACAGTCGGCGACGTGTCTGGCTGCCGATTCGCACGAACGATTTTCAAATCGATCCGTACAAGACGAACACGCTCAAACTGACGCAGCGACTTTTTGATATTTCCGGCGAAGCACCGCAACCGTTGCACCAGTTAACCGGATTGCTGATCGCCTCACGAGACCGCTTCATCACCGGCATGCTTGCTGACGGTGAAGAGGCGGACCAGTCATCGGTCCATGCTGCACTGGCGGCGCGCCAATCGATGGAATACAGCCGACGGATGGCATATCTCCGCGAGAACGACCTGCCCAATCTGGCAGCCGGTTGGCGCGGGCTCAACTCATTGGTTCTTTCAAAGAATCAACCGGGTTTGGACTCGTCGCAACTGGCGGCGCTGCGGCAATGGTTGCTGTCCGGCGGCCGGCTTTGGGTCATGGCCGAGCAGGTCGAAAGCGAATTCATGCAGCGGCTGTTGGGCGACGCTTGGACAGTCCAAGTGATCGATCACGTACCGTTGTCACGCGTGCGGTTTGACCGTGACGACCGCGATACAAAAAATGCCATGTCGCTCGACGATGACGGCAACCTTTTTCTTAACGATGAAAAAGTCGGTCGGCTTCAAGGACCGAAGGCGTCGTGGCAACCGGTTTTCAACAAATTGAATGATCAATTGCAGCCGCTGCTGCCGAAGGGCACCTATCGATCGCGGCCGCCGATTGTGTTGCAGGTATCCGGTGCAGCGACTGGGGAAATGGCAATCGAAACCGTTCGCGCCATCGGCGGTGTGGAAGTCATGCTGGATCGTGAACACGAAAAGCCGGTCGACATGGCACGCGTCTTTGTCCCGGACATGGAGGTGATGGCGCGCGTGAACGGTTGGCCTGCCGCGATGCGCAAGCGCGTCGGCGACGGCTGGCTTATGGTCACCACCGTCGGCCCGCGTGCATGGATGGAACCGGTCTGGACCAAGCAGATCAACGTTGACGGCACGGAACGCAAGACGAAATCCGGGCAGACCAAGCTTCAACGCGGTCACGCCGCCACGCGCTCGCTCGAATCGCTCGCCAGTTGGTTCTTCCGCGATGAACGTATCGAGCCGTTGCCATCTGAAGCGCTTGAGCCGTTTGTCAGCGAGCAGATCGGTCGCGAAATTGTGGGCCGGGGCGCTGTCGGCTTGGTGTTGGGGGCTTTCGTGTTGATCATTCTTGTCGGTGGTGTCTGGCTGGCGAAGCGCGGTCGTTTGGAATGGATCGTCGGCGTCGGCGCGACCGGGGCATTGTTGGCCACTGTGGTGTTGCTCATGCTAGGTCGTGCCAAGCGTGCGGCGGTGCCCTCGACCGTCGCGCAGGCGCAATTCATTCAGATCGCGCCGGGACAGCAACATGCCGTGGTCAACGGCGCGGTGCAGATTTACAACCCGGGCCTAGGCGATGAAGCAAGTCAAAGCGGCGATGGCGAGAACGCCGGCAAGCCGCTGAATGCCGACAACGCTCACATCGAAGCGACCGCGGGTGGCTTGGTGTTGCCGGGCAATTTGGATGAGTTGGGCAGCCGGCGCGTGAGCATGGTGTGGACCGACCTCGATCGCTGGCATTGGCAGAATGTCACGCTGCCGAGCGGGCAAAGTCGCACGGCGACCTTCGAGCACGCCACGCCGCTCGATCAGAAAGTCTCGGCGATTGCCTCTTTTGATGAGCGCGGGTTGGTCGTGCGATTGCAAAGCGGTGAACTGGGCGCGCTCGAGTCGGCCATGATTGCTACGCCGACGGGCAATCTGGGTCTACAAACCAGCGATGGCAAAACGTTCAACGCATCGCCGGCCGATGTGTTGCCCAAGGGGCAGTACCTTTCGTCGGGCGTGCTCGATCAAACGCAACAGCAACGCCACGACATCTTTCGGCAATTGTTGGAACCGGTGCAGAGCAATCTCACCAATCCTTCGTCGGCGGCTTCGAAAGGAGAAAAAACGCCAGGCAAGAAAGAATCGAACGGGCGTTCCAAGGGGCAAAGGCGCACGGGTCGCTCGACGTTGTCGGGCACGATCAATTATCCGCGTCAACCGACGTTTCTTGCCTGGAGTGAGTTGATGCCGTTGGGTTTCGAATGGCCGGCGACGCAGCAGAAGTCGGGTTCGGCGCTGGTGGCGATTCCGATTCAGTATGAACGGCCTGCGGTGGGCTCGCGCGTGACGATCCCTTCGCCCATGATGGACTTTGAAGCCTTGCGCGGTCGCGGTTCGATTTCACCCTACGACCGCACCCGTCGCGAGTGGATTGCCCTGACCACCGGCGGTACTGCGCGACTGCTCTTTGCTCCGCCAGCCGTGTTGCGACCGATGCGTCTCGAAGGTGGCACATTCAAACTGGACATCACGGCGCCGCAGCGCGCCGTCAATATTCAAGGTTTCAGCAACGGTAGCCAAGTCACACTACGCACCATGCAAGGAGCGAACGGCGCCATTGAAGTGGACCTGCCCGCCACCATTCAACCCGACGCGCAGGGGCGCATCATGATCGAACTGACCGTCGGCGACAGCCAAAGCGATTCGCAATCCACTTGGAGAATCAACGGCGTATCGTTGGAACTTGAAGCAACCATCGAATCGGAGGGCGATTGACGTGGACGAACAACTGGTGGTGCAAACGCAGAATCTCACGAAGCGGTACGGCACGTTCACCGCGCTCGATGATCTTTCAATTCAATTGCGCCGCGGCGAGATACTTGGCTTCATCGGCCCCAACGGCGCCGGCAAAACCACGACGATCAAAATCCTCGTCGGTTTAGCCAAGCCCACGTCGGGGAGCGCGACCGTGGCGGGTTGCGACTGCACGCGCGACGTCAAACAACTGAAATCGCTCGTCGGTTACATGCCGGACACGTTCGGCTCCTACGACAACATGCGCGTATACGAATATCTGGATTTTTTTGGCGCCGCGTTCAAGTTGCCGCGTAACAACCGGCGCAAACGCATTGAAGAGGTTATGGAGATCGCCGGCGCGACCTACATGAAGGATCGCTATGTTGAAAGCCTTTCGCATGGCATGAAACAGCGTGTCGCTATTGCCCGGACGCTGTTGCACGACCCGGATGTATTGATCCTTGATGAGCCGGCAAACGGTCTCGACCCCAACGCCCGAATCGAAATGCGGCAGTTGTTGTTGCGTTTGGCGGACATGGGCAAAACGCTCATCGTTACCAGCCACATCCTGCCGGAACTGTCGCGTGTGTGCAACGTGGTGGCGATTATCACGCACGGCAAACTCCGGGCCTTTGGTTCATTGGACGACATCATGCTGCAGGTGCGCAGCCGACGTGTCATGCAGGTGGTCATGGCCGACCGCGAGCAGATTCCTGCGATGGAGAGTTACCTGCGCGAAAAACTGGGCGACGATGCCGGCGTGGAATCGAGTGAACAGGAATCCGAAATTCGCTTCGCCACCGAACAGGATGAGCACGCGATGGCGGAACTACTACGCGGTGCGACTGGTCAGGGCCTCAATGTGGGGCAGTATTACGAAGTGCCTATGGACCTTGAGGACGCGTTCCTCTCCGTGACCAAACAGACGGACGAACCCGTCGCCGAACAGCCGGCCTAGACCCAGACATGAACAACCCGATCATCACACGCGAACTGATTGGCTTGCTCCGCACGCGGAAGGCGTTGTGGCTGCAACTCGGTCTCGTGGTTGCGCTCGCGTTGCTGGTGGTGCTGCGCTGGCCGAGTGATGCGAAAGTCAATCAGTCCGGATTCCAGGCACAACAGATGTTGCGCGTGTTCGGGTACGGCTTGATGATCGCCGTGGTTCTGCTCGCTCCGGTGTTCCCGGCGACCAGCCTCGTGCGCGAAAGACAAAGTGGCACGCTTGCGCTGTTGCTTAACTCGCGCATGAGCCCGTGGTCGATCTTGTTCGGCAAACTGGTCGGCACGATGGGATTCGTCGTGCTGCTGCTGGTGTTGAGTCTGCCGTTTGCCGCAGCGACGTTCACCATGGGTGGGGTCAGTCTTGGAAGTGTGCTGTCGGTCTATCTCGTGTTATTTCTCGTGTCGCTTCAGTATGCTTCGATTGCGCTTTGGATTTCGAGCAAAGCGAGCACGACCGAGTCGGCGTTGCGTTTCACGTTCGCGGCGATTCTGTTTCTCGCCGTCGTGCCGATTATCGTCGCGCAATTCATTCCTGCGCGGCCGCCGATGGAAGGTAGTTTGATCGCCTATCTCGGTCACATTCCCGAGTGGGCGTCGAAGCAGGAATTCAGCGAATTGCCGTTGATCGGTGATGGTGCGGCATCGCCGGTGTTCCAGGGATTGCTTTATATTCTGATCCCGATCGTCTGGTTCTTGCGGTATTTCTCACCGGCGCCGGCGATGGTTTCGATCCTCAAAGACGAGGCGGTCATCGGCGCGCTGGCCGGTGAAGGCGCGGTGGAGCGGTATGCCGTTTTTGCTTTGATTTCCACTGCCTTCTTCCTCTTTCTGACCGCACGCCGGCTTCGCCCGGGCATGCTGGACCAGGCTCGCGACGCCGGCCGCATTACCGATGAACGATCGGCAAAAGTCCAGGCCGCGCGGCGGTTCTGGTACCTGTGGTTCTTTGATCCGCAACGACGCAGTGGCGACATCGGCAGGACGTTGTGGTACCAGTGGCTGCTGCTCTGGGCCGTCGGGCTTGCCGTGATCAACGTACCGTTGGTGGTCATTCTGGAAAACACCGCCGCGGCGATGATCGCAACGGCGGTGTGGACCGTCGGCTTGGCGCTCGTGGTGCTCGCGGTGCGAAATCCAGTGACGGTCAAGGAGTTTCGAACGCGCCGATTCGATCGAGCCGACCGTCTCGATGCGGCCTTGTGATTTTTCCGTGGTTGCGAACATCAATACGAGTGACAGAATGATGCAGATCATGAACAGGCGCATCAG
>JANQKH010000856.1 GCA_028281215.1 Phycisphaeraceae bacterium
ACGGCGAAACCCCTGAGGGTTACCCCACTTCGTTCGACACGGTGTTGAATCTTCGCGTTCGCAACGGCAAGATCGGCCTGTGGCTGTTCCTCGCCTCCGAAGTGATGTTCTTCACTGGGTTGATCGGGGCCTACATCATCCTGCGCTCCGGGCAGGACGTCTGGCTTGATCCGACGGGCGACAACTACCCGTTGAACATTCCGATGACGGCGGCGAATACCTTTCTGCTGATCTGTTCTTCGGTCACGCTCGTGTGGGGCCTTCAGGCGATTCAGGCCGGTGAAAAGTCAAAAGGATCTTGGGGTTTGTTTCTCACAACACTGTTCGGCGCGACATTCGTCGGCGTGCAGATTTATGAGTATTACGAGTTGATTGTCGTGCTGGGATTTGGCCCGGACCACAGCATCGCGTCAAGTTGTTTCTATGTCATGACCAGTTTTCACGGCTTGCACGTGTTCCTGGGTGTGGTGGCTTTGGCAGTCCTCACCGTGATGAGTTGGTGCGGCAAGTTTGGACCGAAGAATTATCTGATTGTCGAGGCGACCGGCCTCTACTGGCACTTTGTCGACCTGGTCTGGATTATCCTTTTCGCCATCGTGTACCTGATTTGATTCCGGGCGATTGGACACAAGCCTGGTCTATCGCCGATTTAGACTGATCGAGAGACTTGAACCATGAGTGAAGCAGTCGGCCAACCATCGTCCTCCGCGGATTCCAAAGGCCATCACGAGAACCACGGCCTGAAGCTTTGGCCGTTCTTTCTGGCGTTGTTGGCGCTCACCGCCGCGGAAGTCGGCCTTTATGAAGCCTGGCGCGAATCCGCCGAGACACTTCCTGATGGGACGAAAGAATACTTCATCCCCAAGTTTGCGCTAATCTGGCTGATCCTGGTGTTCACGCTGCCCAAGGCGTACATCGTCTTTGTGTACTTCATGCACATTCGATTTGAGAAAGCCATCGTCGTCGTCATGGCGGTGATACCACTGTTCATGGTGTTCATCTGTGTGTTGCCCACGTTGACCGATGGATCGGCACTCAAGGACCAGCAAACCAACCGCGTCACCACAATGAAACAGGATGAACTGCGCGGCCACGGTGATCACGACAAGGATCACACCAACAAGAAACACGAAAAAGCGAACAAGGACGCGAACGAGAATACCGGCAACTGAATCAATCGCCTGAAGGATCACCAACACCCGCACGATGACCGTGCGGGTGTTTTCGCAAACGGACATACCCGGACCTATGACAGAGCCAACGGAACCACGAGAAACGCAGAGTGACGAAACGGACGCCGCCATTGAGGTGACGGCGTTAACGCACACCTACCCCGCGGCCTCCAAGCGCGGGCGACGACAATCGCGTCGGAACGGCGAAGCCGATCACGCAAACGATTCCGTTTCCACGCCGCGAGCCCATGCACTCGACGATGTATCGTTGACCATCCGTCGTGGTGAAATCTTCGGCATTCTTGGTCCCAACGGCAGCGGCAAAAGCACACTTTTTCGCATTCTCAGTACCGTGCTTAAGCCGTCCGGTCCGGTTGATGCATTGTGCATCATGGGCCTTGATGTGCTTTCGCAATCGGACGAAGTGCGTCGCCAACTCGGCGTCGTTTTTCAGTCACCCAGCCTCGATGTGAAATTGACCGCGCGGGAAAATCTGCTGCATCAGGGCCACTTGTACGGCCTGGGCGGCGAGTCGCTGACACAACGAAGCAGCACGTTGCTTGAATACTTCGACTTATCCGCGCGCGCTGATGAATACGTGGAGCGATTCAGCGGCGGCATGCGGCGGCGTGTCGAACTGGCCAAGGCGCTGCTCCATGATCCTGCATTGTTGTTGTTGGACGAACCGGCGACCGGCCTCGATCCCGGTGCGCGGCATGACCTGTGGCAGCAATTGCTTCAACTACGATCGGAACGCGGACAGACCGTCGCCTTGACCACGCACCTGATGGATGAGGCGGACCGGTGCGACCGGCTGGCCGTGCTTTCGGAAGGCAGGGTGGTCGCTGTCGACACTCCTGCCGCACTCAAGCAGCGCATCGGTGGTGACGTGCTGACGCTCACGCCGCCGGTGTCGACGACATCCGACGAACTCCATCAAGTTCGCGATGACATTGAACAGCGGTTTTCCCCCTGGCCGGCGGATCGAACGCCGGTCTGTGTCGCGGGGCGCATTCGTCTTGAACGTGCAGAGGGCGCGCAATTTGTGCGTGAATTGACCGACGCCTATCCGAATCGGTTTGCAAGCATCTCCGTCGGTCAACCGACGCTGGAGGATGTGTATCTTCATCTGACGGGCCACACGCTCTGGCAAGAACGGTGAGGCCCTATAGCCGGTCAACTCTTTTGCGCAACAGTGTCAATGATTCAGTTCCGTCATTCGCAGGCGTGGGTATAATTCCAATGAGTCGACGCATCGCCGTTCTCTAAGGAATCTAAAATGATGGCACACCGTTTTACCTTGATCGTTGCCCTTTCCATTCTGTCCTTCGCAGTTCAGCCGTTACAAGCCCAGGATGCCGACGCCAGCGCCGACCCGCCCAAGGTGCAACTCACCGTCGATCTGCTTGATGGTTCCAAGATTATCGGCCCACCGATTGAACTGACTGCGATTCCGATGAAGGTGGACTTCGGCGAAGTTTCGATCGGCTTACCGTTGTTGCAGCAGATTACGTTTACGAAGGACCGCGCCTCGATCGTGGCGAAATTCCGCAACGGCGACCAACTCACCGGCGCGTTGCTGCTCAAACAGGTCAAAGTTAAAACCGCCTTTGGGCCGGCGACAATTCTGGTCGAACGGATCGCCAAAGTTTCAATCGTGCCAAAATAAAACCGACCGCATTCGCGGTCGGTTGGTTCAACCGGCAACTTACTTTTAATCATGTCTTGAGCACTTGACTGGGCTTGAATCCCTTGCCCAACACTTGTTT
>JANQKH010000026.1 GCA_028281215.1 Phycisphaeraceae bacterium
CCGTATCACTCGTCAGTTCCGGTTCATCCTTTTCCGTGAGGCCGAGCACTTCGTCGAACTCATCAATGATGAACGGGGCGAACGGATCGCCTGATTCAAAGACCCCGATATACTCAAAGACAACGGCCAATGCCGCAGCCACGTTCAAGTCGTCTGCCAAAGCATTCTTGAATGCGACAATGCTTTCGTGTTGAGAGATGTCGGGATTGAGGTCGGGCGTCCAATCGGCTACAAGCCTCGCTTTGAATTCTCGAATCCGCTGCACCGCCTTCCCCGAATCCTCCAATCCCTTCTTCGTAAAGTCCGCATTCTTCCGGTAGTGACTCTTGATCAATTCATACCGGATCACCGCCGGGTCGATCGGTCGGCCGGTGGGAGAGTGTTCGCCGGTGAGCAGGTCGCGTACGGTGTAAAAGTTCCCTTTGCTCTTGCTCATCTTTTCGCCTTCGACGAGCAGGAATCGGTTGTGCATCCAGAGCTTGGCGAAGTAAGGTTGATCGTTGGCGCCGCGGCTCTGCGCGATTTCGCATTCGTGGTGCGGGAAGATGTTGTCTTCGCCGCCGGTGTGGATATCGATCACGTCCCTGCCGAGCAAGGCCCGCGCCATCGCCGAGCATTCAATGTGCCAGCCGGGATACCCCTCGCCCCACGGGCTCGGCCACTTCATGATGTGCTTGGCGTCCGGCTTCCAGAGCAGAAAG
Organism: Phycisphaeraceae bacterium; assembly: GCA_028281215.1. Lineage (GTDB taxonomy): Bacteria > Planctomycetota > Phycisphaerae > Phycisphaerales > Phycisphaeraceae > JANQKH01. Next base: position 702 of record JANQKH010000026.1, read on the forward strand.
TCGGCCGGGTGCTTTTTGTTGGCTTGATGGGCATCGTCGACACGACCGCCCGCGCCGCCTTTGAGTTTGTCGAGCGTGTTGCCGGACAGTCGGCCGTACTCCGGGAATGACTCAACGTCGTAATACACCGCGCCATCCGGCGCAACGTACGCATGCCTCTTCTCGATCAACGTCTGGATCATCGGGATCATGTCATCGATCACGTGATCCGTCGCGTGCGGCATCTGTGTTTTCTTTGGATCGCTGTCGTAATGCTCAGCGACCTTGATGCCGAGTTTCTTCGCATCCTCAATGAACGCGTCGGTGTAGAACCGCGCAATCTGGTAGGGATCGTTCGGATCGATATCAACACCCGGCGGCAGCTTCCCGGCCTTCTTCGCCTCGGCGATGCGTTGGCCGGCGACTTTCATCTTGTCTTCCCCGCCGCCGTCGGCGAGTTGGTCTTCGGTCATGTGCCCGACGTCGGTGATGTTCATCACCTGGTGGACCGTGTAGCCCGCAAGTTCCAGGAACCGGCGAAGCACGTCGGCAAAGAGAAACGCCCGGAAGTTGCCGATGTGCGCGAAGTCGTACACCGTCGGGCCGCAGTTGTACATGTAGACGTGTTGGACGCCGTCCGCGTCGGGCGGCGTGACTGGCTCGAACGGCTCGAGTTGGTTGGTCAGCGTGTTGTAGAAGCGAATATCCATGGTTCTGAATGAGCAGGCATTGGGGGATTCGGGAACGGAGGGAGTTTAGTCACATTGGTCCGGGCGAGTGATGCATGGGGGTGAAGTTTCGGGATTTGGCCGAGGGTGACAACAAAGGTAGATCCCCTTTGCGGCTACGTGGATTTAAGGATGATGAACACCACGGCACCGAGCGGGTATTTCCACATCGATATCAGGCATCCACGCGCCGAGGTATCCAACACCGGCGCGCCCGGCCATGTATGTCCGGACATAGGGGTACCCCTAGATCTGCCAAAATCAATATAAGCCTAGAATAAACAAAGCATTACGCCATGACCCGCCAAAATGTCCAGACGTCCGGCCCCCATTCACAGCCTAAAAACGGCGGTTTTCATGTCCGGAATCATGTCCGGAACGTGTCCGGCCATGTCCGCAGATGTCCGGCGGACACCAAATGACGAGACCCGTGCGCACAAACGTCGTCATCGCCGGCCAAGAAACGCCCGTCAATTCAAGCCGTCACCGGCGTCGACACGTCAAGGTTCACAGCCAACAACGCGCCCGCCTCTGATTCCGACTCACCGATTTGGACTTGGGACTTCCAACTTTCCCCCTCCATCTTTACTTGTCAAAGAGCAACAACACACCGACCGCGCCGGTGGATTCTCGCATTGTACCCGAAAACCTAACATAATACGAGTATTTTTATTACTCGCAATGGTGATAATATATTTTATCAATGGTAAACAATAGTGCAGGTGCTGATGGTTGGCGGTTCTCGCTCATATTTTGATGAAGTGTCAAAGATCAACTTACAAACAAAAGTCGGTTTGCCGCGTCTATAGTCACACGTCAATTCACAGTTTGTTGTATTCGGGAGCTTGCTCATGAATGTTTGGAGAACCCATTTATTGTTGTTGCCTGCACTCTTTCTTTTTGGTAATTGCTTGTATGCAGGCGAATTTCAAACGGTAGAAATCAACAAAAGCAATGAGAAGTCAAAGAGCAATGGCTATTTCAGCTTTGGACCTGTGAAACGCGCCGACAATCGCGTTTCATTCACGGTCATCATCAAGGCCAATATGGAGGATATTCAGGTTCGATCATCCCTTGCGCGCCTCGAAATCATGAAAAATGGTAATCTCGAAGGCATTCTCCCCCTTCATCGGCTGCCGCGCAATGATGGTGCGGGGCATGTCATCCAATTCGAATTGACCCCACAACTAGCCGCAACCTCTACTCTTGTTCTTGTTCAATTGACGGGGGATATTCAAGGGACAGTGTTCCGTGTCAATTTGGGTACATACTCGGATTAGCCTGCTGAACGCGATCGATGTGTGCCCCCTGCCGTCGTCCGAGTGAAATTGCATCGCCGCCCGGCGGTCACGGTCATCAATTCTCTACTCGGTCGATATTGTGCCTTCCTTTTATCTCAACGTTCGGCGGAATGGTTGTTGCAATGTGGTTAACTAGCGCTTCAAATGCTGGGCCCAACGTTTCTTGATTTGATTTCCAGTAGCCGTCAGCAATTCTGGCTTTCGAATCGGGGGAAACCAATTGAATCGTGATGTTCATGGCAGATGGTTTCATCAGATAATCGATCTGTGCGTCAGACACATTGCTGAATAGGAGCATCGACTGATCGCGATTTCGACTCGTCACAATTCCGGCCTCGTACACCTTGATGACAGTGCCCGTTTTTGACAAGCCAGCTACACCCAAACCGAGCATTAAGACACCTATTACGCCCGCGATGGCGCCGAGGGGTTTGATCCCCTCTGATCCAAACAAGACAAGCAGAGCACAACTGGCCGCGAGAATGACGCCGACGATCAGTTTCTTTTGTGCGTCTTTGGCGCTATATCGAAAAATACACAACAATTGCCCGAGTTGGGGGTGAGTTTCAGAGGGGGCTGACTGGTCCTGACCCGGAAGCAAAATCATGTCATGATTCCGTTTTGGGTGAATGAAAAGAAAAATATACACCGGAGTCAATTGGGATGAAAACTCATCCTGATTGGAGTCCTGAAGTACTTCAATCAATTATTCCCAATAGCTGATCACCATCCGATACGAAATCAACCTAACTCCACATTTGCCAACGCCCTATCGCCCCTAATGGTGATTGTGTTCAATTTAGTGCCAAGTACCCCGCTCATCGTCCCGATTTCAGTTGTTTCAGCCCTTGCCAAAACGCTGGTGACAGAAGCAGTCCAACAGTTAGATAGATCATTTGTATTGGGAAGAGCCGTATGGCTCCACTGCCATCAAACTCAAAGGTGGTATCGAAAAAGTCTGGTTCGATTTCGAACGACGCTGCATGGACATTGGCAAGCATTCCTGTCAAGGGTCCAACGATGGCCCACAGTTGTCCGGTATCAGCCGGATCACCAAGACCGATACGGAGACGCAGATTGACGTTTCTCTTTTGAATCGCACGCCAAGAGTCGGCAATAAACCTAAGGATCCGTCGACGAAATGCTCTTTTCCTCATTGCGGCCAAGAGATTCTTTTTGCGGGTTAAACGCGCGAAGGTGCCGATATTCTGTGTCACCTCTTCGCCGTCGCGATCATTATCTTCTGATTGAAACAATGCACGCCGTAGGCGAGCAAGGCCAAACAGCCACCGTAGATCAACATAACTCTGAACGTCTTTCTGGGTAGACACCTGAAAGGTCGCGGTAACCGGTATCGTCAATAGGACGACTACCAAGATCAGCAGGGATGCCACAACTTCTATCAGCATTGGGCAGTTGACCTATTCTTCCGACACCGATTCGCTTTTTCCGGTAGCGACCTTGCCAATGGTGTCGGCAACCTTCTCCAATACCGTTGTGGTACCGGATTTGATTGGTTCAACTCGGACACCATCTCCATTGATAATGACAAGAGCCACGGGCTTAATCCCACCTCCACCCCCGGTGCCGGCGCCGCCACCGCATCCTTTTTTTGGTTCATCGCATTGGCCGCCGCCAAACCCAAATCCGACATTGACGAGAGGAATCAAAGTGTTGCCTTCTATCGTGATGGGTTCACCAACGACCGTTTTGGTGCTGAGTATGCGTTCAATTTCAGTGATCGCCTTTTCGAACAGTTTGTCGATGTTTTCCACGTTGACCTCCTTTGCTAGTTCTGATCAGCGAAGTGCTCAAACTCATCCTGTTTGTGTGATCAATGCCAATTGCCTGTGAAACGACACGTTTTCCGGTTCCTGACATGAATCTATTTCACCAGCCAATGGTATTCGATTCAATCCCGCAAAACCCCTGAGTAGCACTCGGGATAACTCTGATGTCTCTTGGAGCATGGGCGCGAGAAAGCTACTGGCGAGTTGAACGGGGGGAAGGCATCCATCTGCTTGATGAAACGGCTCCTCACCTGGCAATCGTTGATTTTGAACTGACGGATGGCGATGGCGTCCAACTGATTCGCCACATCAAGGACAACTGGGTGGCCGTGTGTATCCTGGTGATTTCGAGTCATGATGACACGCAGCATTCGAAAGGCGCGATGGATGCCGGGGCCATGGGTTTTGCGAGCAAGCATGAAGCCGTTGAACATATCCTTGACGCGATCGAGGCCGTGTTGTCGGGGCAGATGTACCTCAACCCGCAGGTGGCGGACAAAGCCTTTGACTAGTTTGGCTAGTGGATGCTTGGCGCCAAAGGTCCGATACGAAATCAACCTAACTCCATATCTACCAATGCCCTATCGCCCATAATGATAATTACGTTGAGATGAAAACGACTGTAACACCCCACCACATCACGGAATTCCAATGCCCGGGCTGACCTCACATGACTACGGAAATCATTCGCGGATTGCAGTAGAATCAGCCCACCGCAAAGGAATGAAATCCACTTTAAGCATCACAGAGAGGTGGGCATGTTCAACATTCAATCATTCACCGTTCATAGGAATGACCAAGGCGATCATTTGAACCGCTCGCGCGCTTTGCGCTTGCCTGTCCTGATCACAATCATGATGATCGGCCTGGCTTGTTCCATCGCCTCGGCGCAGACCGCGTACACCGATGCGGCTATTCTCAAATTGCTGAAGGACGAACCCGAACTGACCGACCTTGATCTCGACGAGGACGTGACCGATCGCGGCATGTTGCTTTTGAAGAAGTTTCCGAATCTTGAAGACCTGGAACTTGACGTGCGCATCAGTGACCGGGGGCTGGCTCAGGTTGGGCAACTTGCGAAATTGCGGGAGTTGTCTGTTCATGTGCCGCGGCCGCATCGCAAAACCGGAAAGAAGGCGACGTTTACTGGCCGGGGGTTCAAGGCGATCGGCTTGGCGAAGTTACCTGAACTGAAGCGGATTTATCTCTATTCCAAGGGAATTGACGACACGTGGATGCCCGGGCTGGTCGGCACGAAGATCACCTGGCTGGTCCTTTTTGAGACCAGCGTGACGGACGCCGGCATCGCGAAATTGGCGGAGATGACCACACTTCGCACGGTCGAAATTCAAGACACGCCGATCGGCGATGAAGCGGTCAAGGTGCTGAGTCAGAACAAAGACCTCTATAACCTCCACCTCAACGGCACGAACGTGACCGATGCCGGCGTGGCGCATCTCGACGGTTTGAAACGGCTATACAAAGTTTCGCTTTCGCGCACAAAAATCACGGATGCATGCGCCGAAACGTTGTCGAAGTTGCCCAACCTCAACACGCTATTTTTGAAAGAAGTGAAGATCACCGGCAAAGGGTTGGCGGTTCTTTCAGCGGCGCCGAAGCTTCGCATGCTGTCGGTCAGCAGCGTGGGCCTGACCGACGAGGACGCCGCGGCGTTCGCCAAGTTCAAAACGCTGCATACGCTGCTCGCCGACAAGAACAATTTCACGGATGCGTGCCTGCCTTACATCGATCAGATGTCCGAACTTCGTACGGTCCATATGCGAAAGACGAAGATCACCGACCAGGGACTGCGCAAGATGAAACGGCGTGTGCGGTTTTACCGGTAAGTTCAAACCGATTCACATCACTTGACTTCATTCCAACTGCCCTGCGACGGCCGGACCACGCGGCCGCCGAGTTTGCCCTCGTCATCGATCTTGCGGTTTTTGCTGTCGACGACTTGTGAAAATTGCAAGGTGACGCCGCCAACGATGTAGACGCCGGACTGGTACTTGGCGAGCGAGGCGGCAGTGCGAGGGACAGTGTGTTTCTTGACGGGGTAACCCCCTTTCCCGTTGCTGCCGCTGTCGCGCAGAACCCAATCAAGGTTCCAGCCGACTTTGGTGTGCAGGCGGTCGTGGCCGATCAGCGCGGCGAGGGTGGCCAGGTCGGTGACGTTCCACAGGTCGGCGAAGGCGGGAATTTTCTTGGCGATCTGCGGGAAATACTTGGTGAACTTCTTCACATAGGCGCCGGTCTCCGGCGTGGGTGGTTCGTTGCCGAACTTCGAGCCCCTGGCGTGCAGTTGCAATGACTGTCCGCGGATTTCATACGCAAGCCCGTCCTTGGAAACGAGCAGCGGTTCGTAGTTCGGCGTGAACCACATGCCGTTGAATTGCAGCCGACGACTCTGCGCACTGCGGCGCACAGCGGCCACCGGCGGCGGATCAATGCCCATCGCGAGACGTTTGAGCAGGTAGTCAGCTTCAACGAGCACAAGGGCGACACGTGTGTCGGGGTCGACACCGAAGAAGCGGCAGGTATGCG
>JANQKH010000721.1 GCA_028281215.1 Phycisphaeraceae bacterium
ATCGATGAACTTGAAGCCGCACTGGCCGCGTGCGAAGTCGCCCTTGCCTCCCACGCGCTGGATGACGAACAACTGTTGGACCTGTTGCGAACGGTGCAACTTTCCACAGGGGAATCAAGTGGTTCTGATCAGCAGGCCGACCTCAACGCCGACAACGCCGCGACCGGCAGCGACTCGGTTGATTGGGAGTCCGGCCGACACACGCCGCCGCACGATGTCCAACTCATTCGCGAAGCGATGAACCCGCACGGCGCCTTGCGCGATCAAGCCATCGCCCGCGCGCTCGAACAGTGCAAGGTGATCGGCGTCGCCTTCACCGACGCCGATCCGGACCCCGCGCTCAACGCCGCGCCCGTCGCCGTCGGGGAACAACGATTTGGCTACCTCACCGCGCCCGACAACCCCGACCCCGCCACCGCCGCCGACGACACCGCCAAACTTCAACTCTGGGCCGACTGGCTCGCCCATTGGCTTGCGCTCGGCAAGCAGTCGGCCGACCTCTGGCAGATGGCGATGCGCGACGAACTGACCGGCGCATGGAACCGCCGATACTTCAACCGCTTCCTTGAACGCATCGTCGAACATGCCCGTGAACACCGCACGAGCGTCACGCTCATGATCTTCGACATCGATGACTTCAAAAGCTACAACGACAGATACGGTCACGCCGCCGGCGATGAAATTCTCCGCGAAACCGCACGACTCATGCAGTCCGCCGTGCGCGAACAGGACGTCGTTGCCCGCATCGGCGGCGACGAGTTCGCCGTCATCTTCTGGGACGCCGAAGCGCCACGACGCGCCGGTAGCCGGCACCCCGCCGATGTGCGCAACATTTGCGACCGCTTCAAGAAAATGATCCTCGCCTACAAGTTCCCCAAACTGCTGGACGAAGCCCCCGGCACCCTCACCATCTCCGCCGGTCTCGCCGGTTTCCCCTGGGACGCCAAAACCCCGCAGGAACTGATCGAACGCGCCGATGCGATGGCGCTGGCGGGCAAACACGAAGGCAAAAACGCCATCAAGTTTGGTCCGGGTCTATTAAAGAACGGACATGGGAGCAGTGATTAACCGGTCACATCAAGATGCACGCCCTTGCCCGGCTCACCGGCAAGCGATTGCGACAGGTTGGCTGCACTTTCAAGAAGCGATATTGCCGCCTCACCTTGCTGCTCCACCACATCCTTCGCCTTCACCCCCACACGAAGGCTGATGTCGGCAGCGACTTGAGCTTGAGCAAATTGACTGGCGCTGGCAACGGTCATGGAATGGGTATCGGTTAGCGACGCCGATATCTGTGGCTGTCCAATATTAAAACCGTGGATCACGTTATTGGACCTGAGCTATCCGGCGGTGGTTACATTTATAGAACTTGTCATGCCAGTTCGTGTTTGGGTGTTGATTCCCCGATCTAGCCTTTGAATTGCTTTTGGACATGACGTCCGCTGGTACCGTTAACACAGCCGTTAACTTCCTGCAGATTTCAACTGCCTAAAGTGATGGAGGTGGATTCCCTGACGGAATTCCGGAAAACCAACATATTCCTCGCCCTATCAGGGGCGGATAATGAATGTGTCGGTGCTTCCGGCAGGGTCAACAATGTTATTTGGTCTTTCACGTTTGGAAGAGAGGGGGGGAATGTCCTCGATCCATCGCACTGCATCTTGTACGCGTTATGCCTCTGGTGAAGTTTCTGTTCGAAGTCATCCGCGCGGTGTGGCACTGGTTCTGGTGCTTTTTGCGATCGCGATTGCATTTGTCCTTGCATTAACATTCATGAACGCCCAGGCGACGAGCACCGCCATTGCCAAGAATGTTGTTAACCAAGCCAACGCCCGGTACGTCGCCGAATCGGGCATGGATCTGGTGATCAAACATATTCAAAACAATGCCGGGTTCCGCTCCGAATTCTCGGACGGCACCTGGGTATCCAACCAGGCATTTGCTGGAGGCACGTTCACAGTCATTGGACAGGATGGTGTAGACATTGACGGCGATGGGATTGTCGACGGCGATGGCGACCTGACTGATGATCCCGGTGACTTGATCACCCTAACCGCGATCGGCAAGTTTGGCGGCGCGACTCACAAGGTATCGATGGTGGTTCGACCGGGCGTCACTGCTTTAACGCTTCGTGTCCTGCTTGTCGTGAACGATGCGCAGAGTCTTAGCACCGATGAAAGAACGCGTGTTCGATGGATTGAATCATTTGGTTACGAGGTGGTCACGATCACTGACTCGGCAAGTTCAACTGAATACGACACGGAACTGGCTGAAGCGGATGTGGTGTATATCTGCCGTGAAGCAAGTGATGCCTCCATAGGCAGCAAACTGACGGGAACCGCATTGGGCGTGGTCAGCGAAAACCGCGACATGCACACCACATTTGGTTTCGCTTCATCCACTGAAATCTACCTGTCTAACACCATTGAAATCACAGACAATTCCCATCACATTACGTCCGTGTTTGATCCAGGTGCACTGATTATCAGCAATGCGAATATGTCATTCGTGCATCACGCGGGGACAAAGGCCAACGGCGCCCAGATGCTGGCCAGTCCGGTGGTCGGCAATCATCGTTCGCTGGCGGTCATGGATGTCGGGGCAGACACGGCCACGTCAGGCGTGACTTCACCGGGCAGGCGTGTCGCATTGCCATGGGGTGATGCCGATCTGAGCATTTCATCGTTGAACAACAACGGCCGCATTATCATGCGGCGTTCATTGGAATGGGCAAGCATGCCGCCGGTCGGACCACCGGCACTGGCGCATTGGAAACTCGATGACGGTCATGGCGCCGTGGCCAGCGATGACCGTGGTACACATGATGGAGCAATCAGCGGCGGGCCATCATGGTCGGCCGGTATGCTGGCCGGCAGTTTGGTTTTCGACGGCGTCAATGACTACATCCAGGTGCCGGACCATAATGATTTCGACGTCACCAAATCGTTCAGCATCAGTGCGTGGGTCAACGGCGATGAATGGGGCAGTGGCGCCAATGTTGATGTCATTCTGCGAAAAGGTGAGGGCAATCCCAACAAGTGGCAATTTGCCATCAAGGATGGCCGGCCAACCGTTTTTCTTGAAACGTATGACGACTATGGCATCAAGGCGAACACCACACTCAACACGGGTCAGTGGTATCACGTTGCCGCGACCTGGGATGGCGACTGGGTCAAGATTTATATCGACGGGGAATTGGATAACGGTCCCGATGGTGCGGCTTACACATCGAATATTGGAAAGGATGCCCGGCCGCTTTATATCGGCGGCCGCGGCGGCACGACCGACCTGTTCGCGGGCATGCTGGATGACGTACGTTTCTACGATCGCGCTTTGAATCCGCTTGAAATCAAAACCATGTACGAAGAGGGGCAGCAGGCGAGCAAATTACCGCGGCTTATCGCGCGCTATACCTTTGACGAGGTGAAACCGAGCCCCGGATTACTGGGCCACTGGGCTTTCGATGAGTCACCGACCAGCGGTGGCGGGTTGGCGGCGAACGACTATCTCCGCGTGCGCGATACTGCGCGAATTGACAGTTACAGCGCCACCCTTGGGGCATATTCGCCGGACACAGCGGGAAAGAACGCATATGTCAGCACGAATTCCACCAGTTCTGACATGTTCTATATGGACACATCTTCCAGTCTGTGGGGGCATGCGTTTTGTGGGGCGGGAGGGAACCCCAACAGTGTCATCGAAGCCCACGAAGGCGCCATCTCCGGCCAGCGACGCGCACA
>JANQKH010000727.1 GCA_028281215.1 Phycisphaeraceae bacterium
CTGCACGGACGACTTCACTCGCAAAGCCTCGTTTCGTTGTCCGCGGCACCCGCTTTTCGCTCCTTGTCCCTACATCAAATCACCCGTGATGTTGAACACCAGCGCCGGCACGATGCCGAAGACGATCGCGGCGACACCCATGACCGCCATGATCAGGTATTCGCGTTTGTTGACCGCTTCGTAGTTGTCGTACTCGGGTTTGTCCTTGCCCATGTAAACCCGCTGGAACATCCACAGGATGTAGCCGGCGGTGAGCACGACGCCGAACGCGGCGAGGATGCCGTAGGTGTAAACCGTGCTTGCATCGAATTGGCCCGCCGCTTCAAACGTGCCGAGCAGCACGAGGATTTCACCGATAAAGCCGCACAAACCGGGCAGACCCATGCCGGCGAAGAATGCGATCAGCGACCACGCACCATACTTCGGCCAGCGCAGCCACATACCGCCGAGACGGTTGAGGTCACGGTGATGGGCACGCTCGTAGAGCACACCGACCATGAAGAACATCATCGCACTGCTGATGCCGTGTGCGATCATCTGGAAGTAAGCGCCGTTCCAGCCGGATGTCGTGAGCACGGCGATGCCGAGCGTGACGTAACCCATGTGGCTGACTGACGAATAGGCGACCAGTTTTTTCCAGTCGGTTTGCGCCATCGCACAGAACGCACCATAGATGATCGCCACCACGCCGAGGAATGCGACGCATGCCCAGAAGTGCTCGGCGGCGTCGGGGAAGATCGGCCAGGTGATTCGCATCATTGCGTAGCCGCCCATTTTCAACAGCACGCCGGCAAGGACCATCGAGATCGGTGTCGGCGCTTCCACGTGTGCGTCGGGCAGCCAGGTATGGAACGGCACGCCGGGCAGTTTGATCATGAATGCAATCAATGTCAGCCAGAACGCCGCCATGGCAAAGCCCCAGTATTTACCGGCGCTGGAATCGGCATCCGTTTCAGCGGGGGTGTTGGCTACGGGTGCGCCGTTGTTTTGTTGCGTTTGTTCTTGTTCACCTTCAGCAGCAGACGGGCCCTTAAACAACGCGGCCACGTTCGCGCCGTCGATTTTCACCGGCGTTTCCTTACCGTCAACAACGCGCGTCTCGGTGACCTGTCGGCCTTGCAACGCCATCATGTGCCACGTGTTGCCGTTGCCGCTGGTGCCTTCACCGGAGTAGAAGAACAGGCCGAGCATAACAATCAGCAGGCAGATGGAGCCGGCGAGCGTGTAAAGGAAAAACTTGATCGCTGCGTATTCTTTCCGCGGGCCGCCCCACACGCCGATCAGGAAATACATCGGCAGCAGCGACACCTCGAAGAACACGTAGAACAGAAACATGTCGAGTGCTAGGAACACACCGAGCATGCCCGTCAGCAGGAACAGGTACAACGCCATAAACGCCTTGGCGTGTTTTTCGATTTTCCATGACGCCAGCACGACGAGAATCGAAAGCGCGGTGGTCAACAACACCAACGGCAGACTCAATCCGTCAAGTCCTGTGCGGTAGAAGACGTTAATGCTGCTAATCCAGGAGACGGACGATTCAAACCAGACGCCGGCTTCGTTCGGTTCGCTGCCGAAGTAACCGGTGAGCAGGAACATGCTCATGGCGAACACGGCAATGCAGATGCCCAGCGCGGTCTTGCGCGCCGCGTCCTTGGTTGGCGCAAACAAACACGCCAGGGCGCCGATGCTGGGCAGGAAGATCATCAGGTTGAGGATGAATTTCATCGCTTCGAACTCTTGGGGTTTTTCCGCTCATCATGCAGCGGTGTTCATCAATCCGTCATTTATTGGCAATCACCAACGCCACCGTCACCACCACCAGCCCGGCGAAGATCGCGCTGCCGAGCAGGATGGTCACGTAACCACGCACGCGACCGCTCTGGCTTTGGGACAACAGGTTGCCGCTGGTTTGGGCGAAGCTGGCGGCGCCGTTGACCGATCCGTCGACCACGTACTTGTCGTTCAGGCCGACGAGGTACGACACGCCGCGGCCGAGCCTGGCCGCGCCGTTCACCAGCCCGTCGACGATCAGTTTGTCCACCACGGAACAGACGCCGGCCACGAACTTGCCCAGCGCCACCATGAACACGTCGTACAACGCGTCGAAGTAAAACTTGTTCTTGAACCATGCGTGCAACAGATTCATCGGCGGCAACTTGGCGATCTTGCTCGCGATGCCGAAACCGTCTTTGTATAGAAGAATGCCCGCACCGAGGGAGAGAATCCAGCCGAAACCATGCAGCAACACCGCGTGCGTGGTGTGCATACCGGGCGAATCGTCGAGGTAGCCCGCTTGGTAGATGGGTTGAACCGCCGGCTCCGTATCGACGATCATCGTCTTCCAGAAGAACCAGCCGGCGACCACCGCCATGCCGGCGAGGATCAACTGCGGCACGAACATCGTCGCTGGTGCTTCCTTCGCGCCGTCGTATAGATGCTTGTTGCGCGGCTCGCCGAGGAAGGTCAACGCGAAACTGCGCGCCATGTAGAACGGCGTCACATACGCGATCACCACCGGCCCCAGCCAGAACAGGTAACCCATCCAGCCTTCGAGGTTCAGACGGTGGCCGTACTCAAACGCGCCGGCGATGATGCCGTCCTTCGAGTAAAAACCACTGAGCGCGAGGGACGTGAATGGAATTGAAGCGCCGGCGATCGCCAGTGTGCAGATGCCGTACGCCAACGCGGTCTTCGGCATCTTCTTGATCAGTCCACCGTACTGCGTCATATCCTGCTCGTGGTGCATCGAGTTGATCACTGAGCCGGAACATTGGAACAGGCAACATTTGAAGAACGCGTGGGTGAACAGGTGGAACAGCGCAAAGGTGTAGGAGCCCACGCCGAGTCCGAGGATCATGTAGCCGAGTTGGGAAAGCGTGGAATACGCCAGCACGCGCTTGATGTCGGTCATCACCAGCGCCATGCACGCGGCCATCACCAGCGTGATCAATCCGATGGTCGCAATGAACAGGTGTGCATCAGGCGTCAGAATCGGATAGATGCGGCCGGTCAGGTAGACACCCGCCGCGACCATGGTGGCCGAGTGCACGATAGACGAAACCGGCGTTGGGCCTTCCATCGCGTCGGGCAGCCAGGTGTGTAGCGGGAACTGGGCGGAC
>JANQKH010000136.1 GCA_028281215.1 Phycisphaeraceae bacterium
AAGTGCGAGCATTTTGATCGTCGGGTGTCGCTGAATGAATCGGCTGAGCGGACCGGAAAATGCGATCATCGTGCCGATCGAAACCAACACCGCAGTGACCATAATGATCAAGGGCGTCCATGAGCCGTCGGCGTACTTGTCCTGCTCCACCATGCCGATCGCGGTCAATACGGAGTCGATTGAAAATACCATGTCGAGCGCGATGATCTGCCCGATGATGCCGCCGAAGCTTGCCACTTTGGACTTGTCGTTCGCGTTTTCTTCCGGCTTGGGCACTTCAAGTGTGTGATGAATCTCCCACGTGCCTTTGCCGAGCAGAAACAATCCACCGATCATCAATATCAGATCCTTGACGGTGAAATCCAAATCACTGACGGTAAACAGCACGCTCTTTTCGAGTTTCATCACCCAGGTAATTGCGAATAGCAATACGATGCGACCGAGCGCCCCCATCAATAGACCGAGCTTTCTGGCTTTCGTCTGCTGATGTTCCGGCAGGCGGTTGCTGAGGATGGCGATGAAGACCACGTTGTCGACACCGAGCACAATTTCTAGTGCGGTCAGCGAGGCAAACGCGATCAGACTGTGAACGGCAAACAGGTCGTCCATGTCAAACCTCCGGAATCGAACGGTGGCGTCAGGATAACGGACTCAACCGCGATCGCCAGCATGTGTCGCTTGCCAAGCGTGCGCATGATGCCACAATGTTCCATTCCCCCGGCCCGCGTGCGCGGCCGACACCCCGCCTCAGAAGGATCTGCCGCCATGGAAGCAGGCATCATCGGACTGCCCTACATCGGGAAAACAACGCTGTTCAACGCTTTGACCGCGCTGGGCGTCACCAGTGACGGCGCCGCCAACAAGCCGAACGTTGGCGTGGTCAATGTGCCCGACCCACGACTGGCAACGTTGAACCAATTCATCGAAACGAAAAAGATCGTGCCCGCGCAGATTCAACTGGTTGACGTCGCCGGCCTCGTCGCTGGCGCCAGTGAAGGCAAGGGCACGGGCAACAAATTCCTTTCCCACGTGCGCAATGTAGACGCCTTGTTGCACGTGGTTCGCTGCTTTGAGGACACGAACGTGCCCCATGTCAATGACACCATCGATCCGATTCGTGATGTGGACGAGGTCGAAACGGAGTTGCTGTTCGCGGACCTGGAAGTGGTTGAAAACTCACTGAAAAACGCCGAGCGCAAAGCACGCACAGGCGACAAGGAAGCCAAACAGCGACTGGACCTGCTGCAACTGTGCAAAGACACGCTGGAAAATGAGAAACCCATCAGCAGCCTTGGTCTCAACGAGGAACAACAGCGCTCGCTTAAAAGTTTCGCGATGCTAACTGCCAAACCCGTGCTATACGTTGCGAACGTCGGTGAGGATGACGTCGACGGTTCCAACCCGCACGTTACCCAACTGCGCGAATACGCAGAGCAGCGCGGCCGGCCGGTCGTCGAGGTGTGCGCCAAACTCGAAGCCGAACTCGTCGAACTTGAAGAGGACGAGCGCGCCGAAATGCTGGAAGGACTGGGGATCGCCGAGCCGGCGCTGAATCTGCTGGCGCGTGCAACGTACAAATTGCTCGGCCTGCAAAGCTATTTCACCGCCGGCGAAAAAGAGATCAAAGCCTGGACGATCCCCATCGGCGCGACGGGACCGCAGGCGGCCGGCGTGATTCACGGCGACTTTGAGCGCGGGTTCATTCGCGTCGAAGTGTTTTCCATCGAGGATCTCGAACAATTTAAGTCCGAACAGGCGATCAAACAGGCCGGCAAACTGCGCGTCGAAGGGAAAAGCTACGTGATGCAGGACGGCGACGTGTGCCACTTCCTCTTCAACGTATGACATCGGCGGGACTATTGACTGTTTCGATTCGTTTCTCGGCGAGTTCGATCAGATGCGCCGGCATCTGCCGCGCCTGGTCCAGATACGCCTGCTCGCTGAGTTTTAGGCATTCAACGTATTGATCGGCCGCCTCCTTCTTCCGCCCGCGTCGCCAGAGCAGTTCCGCCAGATCCATGCGTACCTGCCAACTGTAAGGCTTGGCGCGCACCGCGCCGCGCAGCGCGACCGTCGCCTGCTTCAAATCGTCCGGCGTATCCAACATGGCGGCCGAAGCGCGATACACATCGGCGCGCAAACGCAACAGCGTGCTGCTGTTCAAACCGGCGTCGGCGGCACGATCCAACGTCTCGTGTGACGCGTCCAGATGATCGCGGACGGTGTCACGGATGGCCTGCTGTCGTGCGGCCGGCATCGTCGGCTTGATTGTCATGTCTTGGGCCATCGCCAGGTTCAAATGCAATCGTACCTGCCACACATAGGGTTTGGGATCGATCGACAACGCGCCTTCTGCCACACGAAGATCCTTCACCGCGCGTAACAGTGACGCCTCGGACGTGCGGCTCGAACGCAGGTTGTGATCAGCCGTCGCCAATGCGCGCTGCTGCGACGTCATTGGAACTGCATAAAACACAGCGCCTGCCAAACCCAACACGATCAACGCCACGCCGGGCGTTGATCGAAACAAACCGCGTGGCGCGGTTTGATTTACATCGCCCGGCTCACTCGATTCATCGCTTGCCTTGAGCGCATCTTTTTCCCGCATCAGCGCCGGCCCCGCCGCCACCGCGAGCAACAGCCATGCGATCGGCGCGGAGCCGGGCTGATGAAATGTCATCTCGATCTGGTTGTGCACCAGAAGCAGCGTCGCAGCAAGAAACGCGCCGACCTGCATCCAGCGCGTGTTGGTCCACGAAGCAGTCGCCAGCAGCGCGGTGGTGATGAGAAAGCCGGCCAGACCCGCTGCCCATACAAGCAAGCGCATGTCATCGACGCCGGCCCAGCGTTTGATCAACTGGCCGCCCAACACCATCGCGCTGAGCAGGCAGGCGTACAACACGAAACGCCCGTCGATCTGCCAGATCGACGTTGACGTATCCGCGTCGGTCAAACGTTCTTTTTTATCGTTGCTCTCGCTGACTGGTCGCACACATGCCCGCACATGACAGCCGCTTTGGAAAAGCCAAAAGAGCATGAGCGCTGTCCATGCCCAGCCGCCGAGGCCGAGCATGGCGATCTGATCGATGAACACGTTGTGCGCGCTGGCGACCTCTTCCGGTTGCAACGGATCCTTGGCCGCGGCGTAGCGTTCCTGAAAGTCGCCGGGCGGAATACCAACCAGCGCGGCGGATGCGTCGGCGGTGATCATCTTCGCCGCAGCGCCCCAGTATTGGTAGCGAAAGAGCAGGCTGCGTTCGCCTTCCATCGTCTGCGGCGGCCCGGCCAAGCCGCGCACGATGACGACCAACATGGCCACGCCGATCAAAGCGAATGCCAACGGCGCGACCCATCGGCAAAGCACCATCCGCCGACGAGCGATCAGAATGAATCCGAGCAGCGCAACGATCATCAGCACCGCCACCGCAGCGCCCTTGGAACGCGTGAGCAAGACGGTGACCAGTGCGGCGACGGCCAACACGCCGGGCACGATCATGATCCAGGGCCAACCGTTCATCTGTCGCCGCGCCACGAATGCGCCGCACGCCATCGTCAGCGCCAGCATACCCAGCGCCGCCATCACTGATCCAAGCACGTTGCTGAACGCGAACGCGCCGATTACGTCCGGCGCGTTCAGCCGATCAAGATATTTCAAATGCTGCGGCGACCCCCGCTCCCAGCCGCGAGCGTTCAGGAATGCTGTCTCCTTCTCCACGGTGAACATATCGACCATGAAGGGATGGTCGACCATGACAAACCACAAGGCGTCCATTGTGATCGGAAACACGAGCGCCACCGTGCCGGCAATGAGCCACCGCCGCGTTTGCGGCCGGTGTGCCAGATGCAACGCCGCTACCCCCAACGTGCACGCGGCAATCCATGAACTGCACTTGTAAAGACTCTCAATGTGCGTCGGCATCTGCACACAACAAAACGCAACACCCAGCGAAGCCAGCACACATGTCGAGCGGCTGATCCGACACCCATCGCGCACGCCAAGCAATAATGCCGCGCCGGCAACCAGCACGGACAGCACGTCCAGCCACGCGGACTCTGCAAGGTCAAATGACAACCGCGCGGGGTGTCCGTCGGCCGAACCGGCCTGCGCGGGGTTGGAGTCCCAATACTCGTTCGGCGAAATGGGCACCAGACAGCGAATGCCGACCAGAGCAACAATCAAAATCGCGGCGATCGTCAGCGTATGATTGAACGAACTCGCACCGGTGGACTCATTGCCGACCGACTCAACACCCACCGGCACCACCGGTTTTTGAGGTGTAGGCGGCCCAGACTTTCGACGACGGCGTTTCGACACTGTGGTGGTAGTGTAGCGACCAAGAATGGATCTCCCGCTTCACGACGAGTGCCTATAACAAAGGCTTGGTGTGCCACAGCACATTGGTTCATGACACCGGCTCAATATCCAAACCAATGTCGGGTGCGGTAACTGAGAGGGTCAGCGCGCCGATGGCGATGCGGTCGACGCCGGTCTCGGCGATGGCGCGAACCGAGTCCAGGTCCACGCCGCTACTGGCTTCGAGTTGGATTGCCGGTGCGTCGGCATCGCGGCGCACGACGGCCTCGCGCATGTGCGGCACGGTCATGTTGTCCAGCAGGATGACGTCGATGCCGAGGTCCAGCAGCTGCTCGAACTGTTCCAGCGAATCGACCTCAACCTCCACGAAGGCGGGCGCCACGGTCGGCAACTGTCTCGCTTTGGCGATCGTTCGGGCGATCAACTCTTTCAATTGCGCGATGGGCACGTGGGCGATGTGGTTGTCCTTGATGAGAACGGCGTCGTGCAACCCCATGCGATGATTGAACCCGCCACCGCAACGGACCGCGTACTTTGCAAGATCGCGCCAACCCGGAAGCGTTTTGCGCGTGTCGTAGATTTTTGCTTTCGTGCCGGCGACCGTGGTGACGAATTGCTGGGTCGTCGTGGCGATGCCGGATAAGTAACTGAGAAAATTCAGTGCGACGCGCTCCATCGCCAACACACTCGCGAGTGGACCGTCGAACGTAGCGATCGTCTGCCCGGCTTCAACGGGCGATCCATCCTGCACGTTGAGCGACAAGGTGATGCTCGGGTCGTACACTTCGATGATGCGTCGCAACAGCACGGCGCCGGACAACAGTCCCCTCTCACGGGCGCGCATGTCGGCGTGACACGTGGCCGACGCCGGCACCGCACTTGCCGTTGTCACATCGATCGATTCGGGGCCGACGTCTTCCTGACGCGCTCGGCGGATCAACTCGTTGATCCAGGACCAATCCAGCACGTCGGTGGCGGGCGGTTCGTTCATGAGCGTCGCAATCAACATCATTCCTCTCGGTTCAAAACCGGCTGACTAAAACAACATACCGCCGCGCACCGGTTTGGACAAAACACAAGCGATCACCCGGCTGCACGTTCATC
>JANQKH010000154.1 GCA_028281215.1 Phycisphaeraceae bacterium
GCACGGTTTCGAGGTCGATCGCTTTCGACGTTGACATCTCATCACTCGGGGAAAAACCATGCAGTCGATCAAACGCGCCGTACACCGGTCCCGTCGGACAACTGCAAGCGGGCAAGGCCAACACGAGGTGCAGCACGTTTTTCAACGGCGCCGGTTCCAAGGATTCGCCCAGACCGGTGACCAGCGAGGAAGAATCACCTACAAGCGCACCAACAAAGAAGGCGACATCACTGCCAAGGTCGCTGGCGAGACGGATCAGTTCATCGCGTTGCAGGCTGAGTTCGAACAGCCGACTCAAGCCCACGAGCGTGGCCGCGGCGTTGCTCGACCCGCCACCGAGCCCGCCGCCGGTGGGGATGCGCTTGGTCAGACGCAGCAACACCGGCAAACGATTACCGATGTAGTCCTCCATCCGCGCATGAGCGAGAAAGGCCAGGTCCGACCGCAGGGGCCAATCGACTTCCCGCCGGCCGACCGTCGCCTCGTCCGCTTCATCGGTCGAAAATTGAATCGCGTATGCACTGTCCGGCCCAATGCGCTTGGACAATGTCAACTCATCCGCCAAGGAAATCGCCACCATCCAACTGGCGATCGGATGCATCCCCGCACCATTCGACGAACCCACCGACAACGCGAGATTCACTTTGGCGGGACAGGAAAGTTGGAGAGAGTCGGGCATTTGGCGATCTGGTGATATGGCGATCTGGTGATTGTTCGAGCCGTCGCGACAGAACGGCGGTGGAAACCAATCGCTTTATCACCAAATCGCCAAATGTATTCAATTTTCAATCTGCAACGCCGCCAGCGCTGTCGGAATGTCCTCGGCGAACTCGAACACTTTGTCGAGACCGGTGGTGAGGAAGACAGCCCAGATCGGGTCGCTGAGGCCGGCGAGGCGGAGTTTCGCCCCGCGGTCGATCGCTTCCTTGCGGATGCGCAGCATTTGCGACAGGTTGGACGAGTTCAGCCGCGTCACGCCACTGAGATCGAGCACGATATGGGGCATGTTCGCTTCACGCTGAGCCTTGTCACGGGCTTGGACGAGATCTTCCGACAGCGCAGGCTCGTCGTCCAGTTTGATCAGCCAGATGTCATCGGACCACTTTTCAATCGCCATCGGACACTTCCTTGAATGATTGCATAGGCTTGTGGGATTAGTCGTCGGCAGGTTCACTGGTCGGGTCCCCGGCCGACTCGCCGATCGCAGGATCTTGAACTGAACCCTTGGGTTCACCGTCGAGCATATCATCGTCGTCCTCGACCACTTTGGCAATGCTGGCCAGCGCGTCGCCGGACTTGAGGTTGATCACGCGGACGCCTTGCGCGCCGCGGCCGGTCTGACGGACGGAGTCGGCGTCGATGCGGACGATCATGCCGCCCGTGGATATCAACATCAGGTCGTGTTGTGGCTGGATACGCAGGTGACCGACCACGTCACCGTTGCGCGGGTTGACGGTGATGTCTTTGCGTCCCTTGCCGCCGCGACCTTGCGTACGCGTCGTGCCGTCCTCGCTGTGCACGAGGTATTCATTCAGCGGTGTACGCTTGCCGTAACCGTTGGCGGTGACGGTGAGCAAATCTAACTCATCGTCCGGCTCACAGCGGATCAGGCCGACCACTTCATCGTCCTTACCAAGGTTGATGCCCTTGACGCCGGACGCGTTGCGGCCCATGGCGCGTGCGTCATCTTCGTGGAAGCGAATGGCGATGCCCTTGCGCGTGCCGAGGAGGATGTGATGGTTGCCGTCGGTCCATGTCACGCCGACGAGTGAATCGCCGTCCTTGAGATTGATGGCGATGATGCCGGCCTTGTGAATGTTGCGGTAATCTTTGAGCGCGGTGCGTTTGACGATGCCGTTGGCGGTGGCGAAGACGAGGAAGTACTCGCCTTTTTCAAAGTCCTCAATCGGCATGAACTCACGGATACGCTCGCCTTCCTTAAGTTCGAGCAGGTTCACAATCGCTCGGCCGCGACTGGTGCGAGAGCCTTCGGGAATGTTGTAGACCTTGAGTTTGAACACGCGGCCGGTGTTGGTGAAGCAGAGCAGGTCATCGTGCGTAGAGGCGACGAAGACATGCTCGGTGAAGTCTTCCTCCTTAGAGTCCGCGCCTTTGACACCGACGCCGCCGCGGCCTTGCGTGCGGTACTCGGTGACCGGCAGCCGCTTGACGTAACCGGCGTGCGTGATGGTGACGGCAACCTGTT
>JANQKH010000164.1 GCA_028281215.1 Phycisphaeraceae bacterium
GCGACGACTACCAGGGCTCGGTGGTGTGCCGCTTCGATCCCGCAACCGGCAAACTGGACAACCTCGGCGCGATCGTACCGCGTCAGGGTTTGCCGACGTCGCACTTCGATGCCGAGCGTTCGCTGCTTTACTTTTACGCGGTGTACGACAACAACCTGGCGGTCTTTGACACGCGCAAGCGGAAGGTGATTTTTCACGGCGGATCTGATGTGATCGTCGGCAACCGTGCATTTGTTCGTGACACAAAGGGGCGGGTGTACGTCAGCGGCAAGGACGAATGCCTGCACTACTACGACCCTGCGACGAACAAACTGCGCGCCACGAAAGCCAAACTGCCGAGCCACGATGGCGGGCGGCGCAAGGGCAATACACTGCGAGCGGGATTGTCGACCCCGGCTGAAGACGGCGCGCTGTTTGGCATGACTGCGCCGGGGAGGATGTTCCGCTATTCGCCGGGCGACCAGGCAATCAAAGACCTGGGCGCGAATTTCACGACGGGGCACTACACCGCGGTCATGGTGATCAGCCCCGATCAGAAATACATTTACTTTGTGCCGGGCGCACATGGCGGCAGTACGCGCACCGGCACGCCGATTGTGCAGATCGATATCGCGACCGGGCAACGCAAGGTGATTGCATTTTTGCTCGAAACGTTGCGATCCAAGTTTCGATACAACATCGGTGGCACATACAACATGCAAATCGATCCGAAAGGCGAGCGTTTGTTCATCACGTTTAACGGCGCAGACTTTGACCCGGATGCGAGCAAACACCTTGCGTTTGGCAAGCCAAGCGTGGTGGTGATTCACGTGCCAGCGTCGGAACGAAAGTAATCGGTGCTTGCCGCGTCGCTCAGTACGCGTTCCGCTTGCGCAGGGTCAGGTTGGCGAGACGGAGCGATGCGAGATGATTGGCGATGGCCTGCCCGGCTCGGCCGTTGCCGTAAGGATGCCGCATACGACGCAGGTCCAACTTGCCGGCGGCACGAAGGGCTGGAATGATGGCTGCTTCATTGGCATCACAGTCAATCACATTTGCCGGTTTCTCGCGGCCGGCCTGACGATCGCCGATGTTGACGCACGGTGTTTTCAGCGCCGCTGCTTCGATCAAACCGGCGGACGAATTGCCCACGATGGCGAGGCTGCCGGCGAGCAGGCGCAGAAACGCTTCGCGCGGCAGGTGATCGACGAGGTGAAAGGAAGGCGTCGATGGCGACACCCTGCGACTGGCGAAAGTTTCAATAGCCTGCCGAATCCCGTCGCTGCCCGGATCGGCATTGGGCGCGAACAAGTAGTGTGTTCGCGTAGGGGCCACCGGCAAGTCGCGCTCCGCCTGAGTCACGGCTGCCAAGACATGTCGCATCCGCGCGGCCTCGTGCCGGTCGGTGTCACCTGTGGGGTGCAACATGACGATGAAGCCGACATCGTCCGCCGGTGTGCCAATGGACGCAATCGCATCGATCGATGGCGAGCCGACATGAATCACCTGATCAACATGCTCGCCCATGCGGATCAGTCGTCGTTTGCTGGTAGCGGTGGCGGCGTAGTGCAAATGCGCGAGCTTGCTGATGGCGTGGCGCATGGCTTCGTCGGCGACACCTTCGGCTCGGTCGCCGCCATGAATGTGCGCCAGTCGAAACCCGCCGATCGAAGCGGCGGAGGCGGCGGCAAAGGCTTCGATTCGATCACCGAGAAGCAACACGATGTCCGGTTGCAGGGCTTCAAAGGCGCGACCGAACCCCGCCGTGCCGCGTGAAAGTGATTGCACATCGGCGACTCGCCCGGTTTTCCCTAGTCGCTGCATTGGCACGCGATAATCGATCTTAAATCCTGCGTTCTCCACATCACGCCAAGTCTTCTGGCATAGATGCAAACCGGCGACAATGGTTTTGAGCGTCAAACCGGGATGTTCGCGCACGGCGTGCATCACGGTTTGCAGTAAACCAAACTCGGCGCGCGTGCCGGTGACGACTGCGATGGTTTTGCGTCGAGCCATGGTGTTACGCACTGCGCCGTTGGACATCGTGTGGAGCGATGGGAGATGCGACGGCGTCTTCGTGAATCAGTTGGTTGGCTGCGATGTCGCGCGTCGCGATGTGACCGATGATGGATTTCAAGCGTGCTGCCGAAATGCCATCGCCTGGCCGCTTGATCGTTAAATCCTCACGCCGAATGATCTGCCCGGCTCGCAGAGGCCTCGTCGCACACACACTTTGCCGCGACACACGGCGGACTTCCGCCTCGATCGCCGAGGTGTCGCACTC
>JANQKH010000228.1 GCA_028281215.1 Phycisphaeraceae bacterium
CTGACCAAATGAACCAAAGATGCAACGACTCCGTCGTCTGCACATGAAGGAAAGGTTGGCGACATGATGGCCCGTAACGGTTACTTGATATTAGGAATGCTAGGCGTCGTCGGTTTGGTCGCGTCCAACGCGCATGCCACCGATGCCGGCAAGCCTGTCGATTTCGCGCGGCAGGTATTGCCCGTTCTGTCGAACAAGTGTTTCGTCTGCCACGGCCCTGACACGAAGAAAAAAGACCTGGTTCGCCTCGATTCCTACGAAGGCGCCACACGCGATCTGGATGGGTACAAGGCTATCGATCCCGCCGCGCCTGCCAAGAGCGAAATCCTCGTGCGCATTCACAGCGAAGACGATCCCATGCCGCCGGCAAGAGCGGAGAAGCAACTGACCGACGCCGAGCGAGATTTGATTTCTCGCTGGATCAAACAAGGCGGTCAGTACGCCAAACACTGGGCGTTCGTACCGCCGAAAAAACAAGCGCCCGTGTCGAAGTTGGGTGCGATCGATGCCCATATCCATGTGAATTTGCCAAAGGGTGTCGAGTTCGCGCCGGAAGCCGATCGCGCGACGCTGGCTCGCCGGGTGTCCCTCGTGCTCACCGGCCTGCCGCCTGAACCCCAACAGCTCAAAGCGTTTCTTGCCGACCAGCGAAGTGACGCCTACGAGCGATTCGTGGATCAACTGCTCGCCAGTCCGCGCTACGGCGAACATCAGGCGCGATATTGGCTCGATGCCGTGCGCTACGGTGACACACACGGACTGCATCTCGATAACAAGCGCGGCATCTATCCCTACCGCGACTGGGTCATCATGGCGTTGAATCGCAACCAACCGCTTGATGAATTCCTCACCTGGCAACTGGCAGGCGACCTGTTGCCGAACCCGACACTGGAGCAGCGCGTCGCCACCGGGTTTGTGCGCATGAACCCGACAACCGCCGAGGGCGGCGCGATCCCCGCCGAGTTCCAAGCCAAGAACAATTTTGATCGCGTCGAATCGCTGGGCACGATTCTGCTGGGCATGACACTCACCTGCGCGCGGTGCCACACGCACAAGTACGACCCGATCACGCAAACCGAGTATTACCAGTTGCCCGCGTTCTTCAACAGCACGGCTGAAAACCCGATGGACGGCAACTCGTACACGTACGGTCCGACCATCAAAGCGCCCGCTGACATCGCCGCGTGGAAGCAATGGCAAGCCCTGAAACGGGACCATCAGCAACTGCTCGACAAGGGCAACACCGAAGCCACCAAGGCCATCGAAGCGAAATTGAAAGAAGCGGAAAAAGCGTTCACCACCACGTTGGTCGCCAAGGATTTGCCCAAGCCGCGGCCGACCAAGGTGCTCAAGCGCGGCGAATACAATCTGCCGACCGGCGAGCCGTTGACGCCGGGCGTATTCAAGGTGATGAGCGACTTTCCGAAAGACGCGCCGCGGAATCGACTTGGTTTGGCCAGGTGGTTGACGTCGCGCGAGCACCCATTGGTCGCGCGCGTGTTGGTCAATCGCATCTGGGCGCGCGTGTTCGGTGACGGCCTGGTGCGCACGCCTGAAGACTTTGGTCTGCAAGGGGAACAGCCCACACATCCCGAACTGCTTGACTGGCTGGCGGTCGAACTGCACGACAGCGGCTGGAACCTCAAACGTATGTTGAAACAGATGGTGACCAGCCGAACGTTCAAACAGAGTTCAAAGTGGCGGAACGATGTGAACGACCCGGAGAACCGTTTGTATGCGCGCGGGCCCAGTTACCGCCTCGACGCTGAGGTATTGCGAGACATCGCGTTGTGGTCAAGTCGAATGATGGACCCCACAATGGGCGGCGCCGGCGTGAAGCCGTATCAACCCGCGGGTATGTGGAAAGCACTGGCGCATCCCGGCAGCAACACCAAGCAATACCAACGTGACAAGGGCGAACGACTCTATCGCCGCAGCCTGTACGTTTATTGGAAACGGACGAGCCCTCATCCGATGATGACTTTGTTCGACGCACCGAACCGTGAATCGAGTTGCGTGCGACGCTCACGGACCAACACGCCGTTACAGTCGCTGGGTTTGCTCAATGAAACACAGCGTGTGGAGCTTTCACGCAAGTTTGCGGAACGGTTGATGACCGAACGCAAAACCGACACGCAGCGCCTCGACCTGCTATTCACGTTGCTCTCATCGCGCAAGCCGAACAAGGTTGAGCGGCAAGTATGCATGAAACTGCTTGCCGCAATGAAACAGCGATACGCCGAGGCGGAAAAGGACGCGCTCGCCCTGCTCGCCACCGGCGATGCGCCGCGCAACGAAGACTTACCCCCGGCCGACGTCGCGGCGTGGACGCAGGTTTGTTCCACGGTGCTCGCCAGTGACATCGCGATCCTTTTGTATTGACCCCACGAAGGAAAAGCCATGATGAATCGACTGAACCCATTTAACAAGCGCACCGCCTTGCTGTTTTGCATGCTCGCGTTCGCGGCGATAACCACAGCAAACGCCGATGCCAACAAGGCCAAACCGCAAAGCCTGTTCAACGGCAAGGATCTGACCGGCTGGGTGTCGGACGTGCCGTTGCATGACACGAAGCCCGATGCGCGGCAGCCTTTCATCGTGCGCGACGGCAACCTCGTCAGTCTCGGCACGCCGCGCGGACACCTCGTGACAAAAAAACAATTCAGCAATTACCGGCTCGACATCGAATACCGCTTCCCCGGCAAGCCGGGCAACTGCGGCGTGCTCGTGCATGCTTCCAAACCGCGCGCGCTTTACAAGATGTTCCCTAAATCGATCGAAGTGCAGATGTTCAGCGGCAACGCCGGCGACTTCTGGTGCATCGTCGAAGACATCACCGTGCCGAACATGGAAAAACGCCGCGGCCCCAAAAAGAACTGGGGCATCGTCGAAGGCAAAGCGAGGCGCATTTTGAATCTCACCGACGGTTCGGAAAAACCGCTCGGGAAGTGGAACACGATGATAATCGAGTGTGTCGACGACAAAGTGAAAGTCTGGGTCAATGGTGACTTGGTGAACTACGGCTACAACTGTACGACCAAATCCGGCAAGATCGCGTTACAAGCCGAGGGCGCAGAAGTCGAGTTTCGCAAACTTGTGTTGACACCGATTACCAAGTTGAGTGATGAGAAGAAATGAATCGGCAACACAATGGACAATACCCCATGAACAACCATCCCCTCCGTGAATTGGATTTGCTGACCACGCGTCGCCAACTGTTCGGACGCACGGCGCTCGGCGTCGGCACCGCCGCGATGGCGCAACTGCTCGGGACCAACGCATTGGGCGCTACCTCATCCGGCAAGGCCGGCAAAGTGGGCACGCATCACCAAGCCAAAGCCAAGCGCGTGATTTACCTGTTCATGAGCGGCGGGCCGGCGCACCATGATTTGTGGGACTACAAGCCGAAGATGCGCGACATGTTCGGCAAACCGTTACCCGACCACATCCGCGACGGCCAGCGCATCACCGGCATGACCTCGCGGCAGAAAATCCTGCCCGTGTGTCCGTCGAAGTACAAGTTCACCAAGTACGAAAACAACGACAAGGGCGTGTGGATCAGCGAATTGCTGCCGCACACCGCGACCGTCGCCAAAGAGCTTTGTGTGATCCACAGCACGTTCACCGAAGCGATCAACCATGACCCGGCGATCACTTACATCCAAACCGGCAGCCAGATTCCCGGTCGGCCCAGCCTCGGCGCATGGCTCAGCTACGGCCTGGGCAACATGAATGAAAACCTGCCCGGGTACGTCGTTATGCACGCGCGAAGCCGGCACGCGGAACAGAGCCTGTTCGAACGCCTTTGGGGCACCGGCTTCATGCCGTCAGAGCACCAGGGCATTCTGATTCGAAGCCAGGGCGACCCTGTTCTCTACCTGAGCAACCCCAAAGGCGTGACGCGCAAGGACCGCCGCGCACAGCTCGACACACTTGCCGCACTGAATCAGGAACAGCACAAACGTTTCGCCCACCCGGAAGTGCTCGCACGGATCAAGCAACATGAGATGGCATACCGCATGCAAATGTCAGTGCCGGAGTTGATGGACCTGTCTAAAGAAAGTGATGAGACATTCAAACTCTACGGCGAAGACGCGCGCACGCCCGGCACGTTCGCTGCATGCTGCCTGAACGCCCGACGGCTTGCCGAACGCGGCGTGCGCAACATTCAAATCTTCCACCGGGGTTGGGACGCCCACGGCAACCTCGCCGGCGAACACGGCTCGCAATGCAAGGACATCGACCAGGCATGCGCTGGACTCATTAAAGATTTGAAAAAACGCGGCATGCTCGATGACACGCTGGTCATCTGGGGCGGCGAGTTCGGCCGCACCGCGTATTGCCAGGGCAAACTCACCAAACAGAACTACGGCCGCGACCACCACCCGCGCTGCTTCACCGTCTGGATGGCGGGCGGCGGCGTGAAGCCGGGCATCACCTACGGTCGCACCGACGACTACGGCTACAACATCAGCGACGCCGACGGTAACACGCTCAAACCGCAACCGTCCAAGGAAAAATGGACGCCCGGCACAATGCACATCCACGACCTGAATGCCACGATTTTGCACTTACTCGGTATCGACCACACGAAGCTGACGTATCGATATCAGGGCAGGGATTTCCGGTTAACGGATGTGCATGGACATGTGGTGAAAGACATTGTGGCGTGACAAATAGCCCCCGGCATGCCGGAGGCTAAATGGGTCAGCCAAACAACTCCATGATCGGTTTCGCCGTGCCGTCAGGTGTGACGTAGAACGGTCGTTTTTCCACCTGGTAGTGATGCGTGTGTGGGATGCCGAGCGCGCGGTAAATCGTGGCGTGCAACTGTTCAGTCGTGACCGGGTCTTTGACCGTCGTGCAAGGTCGTTCGTCCGCGGTTTCGCCGTGCACGTTTCCTTGCTTAATACCGCCACCGAACATGAGCACGCTTCCGGCGCCGGTGAAGTGGCGGTGCATACCGTAAAACTTCAAATCATTGATCACCGGCGGCACTTTAACCTGATCCTGCACCTTCTTCTCCGGCTTGCCTTCCATCATCATGTCGCGGCTGAACTCGCTGGCGACGACGATAAGGGTGCGGTCAAGCAATTTGCGGGCCTCAAGGTCGAGCACGAGTTGCGCGATCGGCTGATCGATCATCTTCTTCAAATCGCGCATTCGAGTGTGGCCGTTGTCGTGCGTGTCCCAGTATTTGAACGGGTAGTAACCGTGCGTCACTTCAATGAATCGCGCACCGACTTCGGTCAATCGCCGCGCGAGCAGGCAACCCAAGCCGAACCGACCGCCGACTTTGTATTTGTCGTAACTTTGCTTCGGTTCGAGCGACAGGTCGAACGCCTGCCGCGCCTTCTTGCTGGAGAGCAAGCGATGCGCGTTGTCCACCGATTTGACCAGCGATTCGCGTTGATACTCTGAACCATGTTGTGCAATGGGATTGCCTTCGAGCAATTTTTTGTACGCCGCATAGCGGTTGGCGAAACGCTTGTCGGTCATGCCCTTGGGCGGCCGCACGGCGTTGATTGCCTGGTCCGGCTCCACGAGGAAAAATGGGCCGTACTCACTGCCAAGGAAGCCGGCAGTGTGGAACGCTTTGAGCGATTCCTTTTCGCCGCTGTCGAACGTCTGACCGACATCGATGAACGCGGGAATGTCCGGATTCAAAGGCCCAAGCGTGCGCGCAATCCATGCACCGATGTGCGGCGCGGCGACAGTCAGTGGCGGCTCATACGCCGTGTGCCAATGATACTGATGCCGGCTGTGCAGAATGTGACCGAGGTCGGCGGCGCGGTAGGTCTTGATCAACGTGCCGCGATCGATCACCTTGGCGATGTGCTCCAGCCCCTTGGTGAACTTCAATCCGTCGATGGCGGTGTCGATCGCAGGGAAGGTCGACAAGACGCGTTTGGGGTCGAGCCCTTTTTCGTAAGGCGTGTATCGCTTGGGGTCGAAGGTATCGGTTGACGCCATGCCGCCGGCCATCCACAACACGATGACGGCGTCGGCGGTGGCGTTCAATTTCGGCGCGGCGGCGGAAGCCGATGGTGTAGGGCAACCGGCTGCCAGCGCGCCGAGTGTGGCGGCAGAGGCAGTCGAAAGAAAGTCGCGGCGGTTGGGTTGCTTGGTCATGTCGATTTCCTGTGTTGCGTCATTGCCGGGGGCGATCTTTCTGAACGCGAATTAATCGCGGTTCAATCTCACCGAATCAACTGAAATTCCGGATGCAGCATGACAATCCAGAGCACATCTTCAATGCCTTGCGCGGCGGCGGGTTTGCCGATCATGGCTTCGAGCACTTGTTTTTCCTTGCCGGTGGGCGCTCGGCCGAAGGCGAGGCGGATCACACGGTCGACGATTTGGTCCGCCGACTTGCCCGCCCATGCTTTGCCGCCGCGAGACAGCACGCCGGTGAAGATGTTGCCGTTGTTCAGTTCAAGCAGTTGTGCGGTGGTGGCTTTGGATTCCCGCCGGGTGACGATCACATCGCGCTTCGGTCGGCCTAGCGTGCGCATCAAGCGATCCAGGTTGCGCGTGCTGGCGCGCGCCGTGCCGGTTGTTCGTGGCTGCAACTTGGGCGACCTGCCGGCAAGGATGACCTGATCGACTGCATCCAAAAACTGT
>JANQKH010000232.1 GCA_028281215.1 Phycisphaeraceae bacterium
GGCGTGTAGGACGACGATCGCACGCGACCGAGCAGTCCCTGCCAATCGAACACTTGTTCATTCGCAAACGTGCGCGATTCAAACGCATCGCTGCCGAAAAAATCAATCAGTTCCGGCTGCCCCACCTGTCGATGGTTGACCTGCGCGTAATCCGTGCCGTGTTGCAACAGCAGTTGCTCGTAATCGCGCAGAAACGGCGAGGTGTCTGTCAATCGATTGTTCCAAATCAACGCAACCTGCCCATTCGATTTCAGGATACGCCGGCACTCCGATCGAAAAGCCCGATGATCAAACCAATGAAAAGCCTGCGCCGCGGTGATCAGATCAACGCTTGCATCGGGCAAGGTCGTAGCTTCCGCCTGCCCGTTGACGCTGCTGAAGTTGCCGGCGTGTGACAGGTTGGATTCCGCCGCCGACCGCATCGCGGCGTTCGGCTCGACGCCAATCACTTTCGCGCCTGTTTTGAGAAGCTGTTTTGACAGAATACCCGTACCGCTGCCGATGTCGGCGATCGTGGAGACCACGTCGATTGAAGCTTGGCTCACAAGAAATGCAACGGCTGCCTGCGGATAAGCGGGCCGATACTTTTCATAGTCGGCCACGCGGTTTGAGAATCGGGTCGTCGCATCAGACATTCGATGTCGTGCCGGTTGGGTTTACTTGGCGTCGAGCAATTGCTTCTTGTAGTAACGAAACTGGTGGTAGCTGATCCCGAGAATCCGCGCCGCCTCGGCGCCGTTCCCCTTGCCTTTTTCCAACGCGTCGCGCAACAGGCGCTTCTGGTAGGCGTCCACTTTTTCCGTGAAGTTGCCGCTTTCGAAACCGATCTCTTCGTTGGAGAGCATGCCGATGTCCTCCGGCGTGATCTCGTTGGTCACGTCACGGTAGGCCGCGCGTTCAATGATGTTTTTCAACTCGCGCACGTTGCCGGGGAAACGGTAGTCCAGCAGGAAATCGATCGCCGACTTCGACAACACCTTGCCTTGAAACGCGGGGATCTCCGCGGCAAACTGATCGAGAAAGTGTTGAGCGAGCACCTTGATGTCGTCCTTGCGCTCTCGCAGCGGCGGTACGCGCACAATTTCAAACGTCAGCCGATCGTAGAGGTCACGCAGGAATTCACCTTTCCGCATGCGCTTTTTGAGGTCCGCGTTGGTCGCGGCGATGATCCGGGCTGACGTTTCCAATTCGGCGGAACCGCCGACGCGTGTGAAGCTCCCATACTCCACGACGCGGAGAATCTTCTGTTGAAACGACAGCGACATATGACCGATCTCGTCCAGAAAAAGCGTCCCTTCATCCGCCAATTCAAACTTGCCGCGACGAATTGCATCAGCGCCGGTGAACGCGCCTTTCTCGTGACCAAACAGTTCGCTTTCCAACAGCGCATCACTGAACGCGGCGCAATTCACGGTCACGATCGGGCGCTCGTCGTCGCCGCCAACATCATGAATCGCGCGGGCGACCAGTTCTTTGCCCGTTCCCCGTTCGCCGACGACCAACACCGGTCTTGGAATGTTAGCCACGCGTCGAATCCGGTGTTTCAGTTCATCCAGTTTCTTTGATCGCCCAACCAGTTTGAGGCGCGGCTCCGCCACTTCGCGCAATTGCTCGTTCTCCACGTTCAGTTTGCGGTTGCGGGCGAACATCTCGAACAAGCCGCGCAGTTTGCCAAGACAGGTCTGCACGCGTTGTTCCAGTTGTTCGCCAACGACCAGGTAATCGGTCGCGCCTTGATCGATTGCCTCGGCAACGGACTTCACATCGCCCTGCTCATCAACGACGACGATCGGCA
>JANQKH010000237.1 GCA_028281215.1 Phycisphaeraceae bacterium
CCGGCTGCCGGCGCGGCGCTGACCGCCGCCATCGTGCGCTTCTTTGCGGTTTCGGTGTAGCATCGGCCGTCCACGTCCACGCCGATCGCCACACTTGGTGCGACCTTGCGCGTCAACTCCACGACCTTCCGCGCCAGGATCGGCGGCATCGTTTCATTAAGAATGGTCTTCCCGCTCGCCGGGTCGAACACTACCGCGCCGTTGTGACAGATGATCCAGTTCGACAATCCCAACGCCTCCGCGATCGGCAATACCTTCCGCGGCGCTCGGCCGCTCGCAAGGATCACCTTCACGCCGCGCTCACTCGCTTCGAGAATCGCTTCCGCGGACGGCGCGCAGATTGAACCGTCCGAACGTAACAGCGTGCCGTCCAGATCGATCGCGACCAGTTCGACCGGGTCAGCCGAGAGGGGTCGCAGTTCAGAATCTTCGCCGTTCCAGTTCATGGTTGGTTGTTATCGGAGGATCAAAAAGCAAAACAAGCTGAGCGAGCGCCACGAGCGCATACGTTTCTCCATCATCGACCATCACCGGAACCCTGTTGACGCAATATCAATGCTTGCCACCAAGTCGTCGCGAGAGGGCCCGGCAGTCACCGCCCGAAACGTCACTCCATTCCAAGCGGGTAACCAAGCGTAGGCGCGAGCACCGCCGTCGGCGAGACCGCCGGCCGATCCGTCCGGGTTTACCCGCGCGTCAGCGCCTTTGTCATTCCCACGCAGGTGGGAATCCACGTCCGGTCGGTGTATTGGTTCGGGTGCCTTTCTCACAGTCTGTCCCCTTTAAGCTCCTTCTGCTGCACCTTTCGCTTGACGATTTCAATCCCGCGCAGCAGATCCTTGGCCGTCGTGTAGGGCGGGTGATTGTCGTCCAGCGGACGCATCACCGCATCATGAAGTTTGCGGAATTGCCGGGCGGTTTCACTCGATTTGTCATAACTGATGAACGGCTTGAGATCCGGGTTCGAGTGTGGCTGGTTCATCTGCATCGCGAGGTAGAAAATGTCCGCTGCGCGGTCCACCTTGCCGTGTCCGTTGACCAGGAACTTGGACGTTACCCGCCCGGTTGTCTTCATCCGTCCGAGTAGCCGTTGAATCTGGCTGGTTGACATCATCTCGTCAAACAGCACCGACATCATCTTGTTCTTGGAAATGTCCTCGCCGATGCGTACGGCGGAACCGAAGTCGACAAAACAGACCCCGCGCGGTGTGACCACCATGTTGTCCATCCGCAGATCAAGGTGAATCAGTTTCACCGACTCATGCAACGCGTGAAGTAGGTTGGTCGCCTGCTCGGCGAACTCGATCTGATCCATCTTCGGGCCGCCCAGTCGAAGCCAGGTCATGTGAAGTTCGCTGACCATGCCGTCTTCGTTTTTGTCGACGTGCAACAACTCGGGGACATGCGATCGATACGCTTTGGGCATGTCACGTTGAAGCAGTTTAAGGAAGCCGGCCTCGCGACTGAGAAAGATCGGAAAGATGCGCCGCGTCAGTTTCTTGGCGCGGTCTTCGAGCACGCCTTGCTCCGTTTCCGGGTGCTTTTCGCACAGCCGACGGAAGATGTCTTCGACGGTGGGAATCCGTTTGCGAACACAGAAACCGTGCGGATCGTGCTTGCCCACGTGGTTGCGGGTCAGGTCGACCTGAAAGGTGAACCGCTCGGTGTATTCGCCTTTCGGAATGAGCGTCACCTTGCGTGCCACGAAGTAATGCACGCGCCGGCCTAGCAAGGGCAACGGCAAACCCATCGTCCGGCAACGTGTGCTACTCAACGTGTGGTCGACCGCGAAGCCATCTTCATGGTCGTACAACTTTTCGACTTCCACGACATCGCCCAGATTCGTCGACGCGAACACGAATCGCCCACCCCAGCGCAATTGGTGAAACACCGGATCGGGGCTCACCTCATCACCTGGCAGGGCGAACAGGTAATCCACCATGCCGGTTCCGTCGGTGAATCGGCTATCCTTCAGCCACGGATAGTCCTTGTCGTGCCGACAGACCACCTGCGCCACCGTGTCCAGAATCCGCCGGCGCTGGGCGTCCGGCAGAGCTAACGGCTCAACCTTGTAGCTCGATCGAACCGGTTCAGGTTGTGCAGCGACTAGCGACATGATGCTCCATCGTAACCGACAAATCCGCATGCCAAACGTTTAAACCATACGAAAGACTCGCAAGCCCCGCACTGTTTCAAGTTATCGGCCAATCGACCGTTGGCGATCACCAACGTACAATCGAGATGCGAAACACGACCGCCGGTCCGGTCGTCCTCCTGGTTCGACGCCGCGCCTGGTTTCGCTCCCGAAACGGAACACCCCCAGCCATCATGCCTGAAACCTATGACGCCATCCTGATTGTTTCGTTCGGCGGCCCCGAAGGTCCGGACGATGTCATGCCGTTCCTGGAAAATGTGGTGCGTGGACGCAATGTCCCGCGCCAGCGTCTGCTCGAAGTGGCCGAACACTACCAGCACTTCGGCGGCGTCAGTCCCCTCAATCAGCAGACGCGAGACCTCATCGCCGCTCTGCAATCGGAACTGGACGAGCACGGCCCCAATCTGCCCATCTACTGGGGCAATCGCAATTGGAAGCCCATGCTCGACGATACCGTCCGGCAGATGAAAGCCGACGGTATCAAGCGGGCGATCGCCTTTGTCGTCTCGGCGTACAGTTCCTATTCCAGTTGCAGGCAGTACCGCGAAAACATTGCTGACGCCCAACAGGCAGTTGGCGACGGGGCCCCACAAATTGACAAGATTCGCGTCTTCTACAACCACCCGTTGTTCATTCAGGCGATGGCGGACCGCGTGCAAAACGCCTTGAATCAACTGACAGCCGAGCAACGCCGCGATGTTCGTCTCGTCTTCACTGCCCACAGCCTGCCTGCCTCGATGGCGGTGACATGCGACTACGAAAAGCAGTTGAAGGAAGCGAGCCGGCTGGTCTCCGATACGGTCCGCGTGCACGATTGGCTCCTGGTGTATCAAAGCCGAAGCGGTCCGCCGAGCCAGCCATGGTTGGAGCCGGACGTTTGTGATTATCTTGAAAAAGTCGCAAAAGAACGCGGTGAGCAGGGCAGTCCATCGGCGGTTGTCATCGCTCCGGTCGGCTTCCTGTCCGACCACATCGAGGTGCTGTTCGACCTCGACGAGGAAGCGAAGGAAACCTGCGACGAACAAGGCATTCCAATGGTTCGGGCGGCCACCGTGGGCACGCACCCGCAATTCATCCGAATGGTCCGCGACCTGATCTCCGAGCGGGTCGAAGAGCAAGCAGACCGGCCGGCGGTGGGGCAATACCCCGCCAACCATGATGAATGCCCCCTCGACTGTTGCCCTAAACCGCAACGCCCCGCCTCGGCCGGTCAGGGCAGTCACGCCGACCGGCCCGGCACGGCAGATCAGCCCGCCACCACTCGGCCATGATCCAACCCGTCGTTTCGCATCCTCACATTGCCGTTCGCCGCCCATGCCACCCCTCAAATCGGGGGTGTTGGCGGCCATGTCCGGACATAGGGGGTGTCCAGATGCCCGAAAATCAATATAAGTCATTTTTATATGTGACCTTACGATATGTCCGGCCAAAATGTCCGGACGTCCGGGCCCCATTTTTCGCTCAAAAACGCCGGTTCTGATGTCCGCAATCATGTCCGGAACGTGTCCGGACATGTCCGGCGGACACGGTTTGACGATGTTTGTGCGCACAAACATCGTCATCAGGCGCTGTGGTGGAAGCCCAATGCGAGATGGTGTCCGGCTGCACGCGAAAAACAAAACAGGCATCGGCACCAAGATTCCGCCTTGGTGCTTTGACATCACGCGCGGCGATCGCCTCGCATACGACAACTGAGGTTGTCCCAACCGGAAAGACATGGCCTGTTAGTTTACCAAATTTAACCCGAACGGACAATCGCTTGGTTTCCGGCGTCCGCGTTGCATGATTACCATTCCCAAGGAGTGCTGCATCATGGCTGAAAACAAGACGCGTCCAACGAACGTCAGTGCGACGCAATATGTCAACGCGATTGAGGATGCCGATCGTCGGCGGGACTGTAAAGCCATCATGAAAATGATGAAGCAGGTCACCGGCGAGAAACCGGTCATGTGGGGCCCCAGTCTCGTCGGCTATGGCAGTTACCACTACAAATATCCCAGCGGTCGGGAAGGGGACTGGTTCCTTGCCGGCTTTGCTTCCCGTAAGAACGACATCACCGTCTACCTGATGTGCGGTTCCGACGGCATTGGAGCCCTGTTGAAAAAGCTCGGCAAATACAAGATGGGCAAGTCGTGCCTCTACATCAAAAAACTGGACGATGTCGATGTGGACGTGCTGCGCGAACTGGTTGAACAGTCGGTCGCGCAGATTGAGGCGATGTATGATTGTTCCTGATTGGCTTCGTGACGATTACATGACCCCCGCGCGGCCTCGGCGTTACAATCCTCATCTCAACGACATCATTCCCTCGCATACGGAGAAATTCATGTTGTCCCGCCGATCCATATTGCTGAGCGTTTGCCTGCTCGTGTTGTCCGGCGCGATGTCGGTTGATGCCGCCAAGCCCAACATCGTG
Organism: Phycisphaeraceae bacterium; assembly: GCA_028281215.1. GTDB lineage: Bacteria > Planctomycetota > Phycisphaerae > Phycisphaerales > Phycisphaeraceae > JANQKH01. The sequence goes on from JANQKH010000237.1 coordinate 4,572, forward strand.
TTGATCATGGCGGATGACATGGGTTACGGCGATGTGCGTGCATTGAATACCGATTCCACGATTCCCACGCCGCATCTGGACAAGTTGGCCGCCCAGGGAATGACATTCACCGATGCGCATTCGCCCTCCGGCGTGTGCACGCCGACGCGGTACGGACTGCTGACCGGGCGGTATTGTTGGCGGACATCGCTTCGGCGGGGTGTGTTGGGTGGCTACAGTGCGCCGTTGATTCAAAAGGAGCGCGCGACGATCGCCTCGATGTTGCGCGGCCAGGGGTACGCCACCGCCGCAGTCGGTAAGTGGCACCTGGGGATGAACATGCCCAAGAAGGGCGCGGGGGTGAAGACGCGGGATTGGCAGGGCGACGGCAACGTGGATTTCGCCGGCAAAATCAATGATTCGCCGATCACGCGCGGGTTCGATTATTACTTCGGCGTCAGTGCGTCGTTGGACATGGCGCCGTATGTGTGGATTGAAAACGACCGGTTCACCATGCAGCCGACGATGCAGCAGAAGGCGTTGAAGTTCCCCGACTTTGTGCGCGCCGGCCCGCGCTCGAAAGACTTTGTCATTGACGAGGTGCTGGACAAACTGGCGGATAAGACGGTCGAACGCATCAAGCAAGGTGCGGCCGGCGACAAGCCTTTTTTCATTTACATGCCGTTGACCGCGCCGCACAAACCGGCGACGCCGCACAAACGCTTCCGCGGCAAATCCAAACTCGGTCCGTATGGCGACTTCATCATGCAGGTGGACGACACGATCGGCCGCGTGATGAAAGGGCTCGACGATGCGGGCGTTGCGGACAGCACTGTCGTGATTTTCACCTCGGACAACGGCTCGTTCATGTATCGCTACGACGAATCGGACAAGAAAGATCACGTCGATGATGCAACCATTCAAGGGTATCGCGCCGAGCATCACCGGGCGAACGGGCCGTTCCGCGGGACGAAGGCGGACGTGTGGGAGGGCGGGCATCATGTGCCGTTTTTCGTGCGCTGGCCGGCGAAGGTGAAGGCGGGATCGAAATGTGATGAGCCGATCACGCACACAGATGTGTTCGCGACGTGCGCGGCGATCGCCGGCGCAAAGTTGGGCAATGATGTGGCGGAGGACAGTGTTTCATTTTTGCCTGCCCTAAGCGGCAAGCCGCATGATCGGGGGGTGGGGATTATCAATCACTCGGCGTCAGGCATGTTCGCGATCCGGGACGGTAAGTGGAAGCTGGTCGCCGGCAACGGTTCGGGCGGTCGGCAGCAGCCGAGGGGCAAACCGTTCGCCCGGCCGTACCACCTGTTCGATCTGGGCAAGGACATCGGGGAGACGACGAACCTGATCGAGAAGCACCCGGATATCGCGAAGAAGATGGAGGCAGCGCTGGAGAAGATTCGCAATGATGGGCGGAGTGTGAAGCGGTGAGTCGACTCCTTGGCATCCTGCCGACGGTTACAAACAAGAGCGCGCCAATGGGACGGGAAACTGAATACATATGTTCAAACTGTGGTTATTCGGCGTTTGCAGCAGATGAAGTGCAGGGTGGGTTTCGAGTTTGCCGAGGTTATCGCGTCTGTTTCGCTTGTCAGGAAGTGATCAGGGTTATCGTAAAGCGGCACGATGAGCCAATGCGCCCATCGGATGGCAGCTGTCCCCATTGCCAAGGAGAGAGTCTCGGGCCATGGGAGAATCGGTGTCCGCAATGCGGTCAAAGAATGACCGAGGGGGATCTCTGCAGGCACTGGGACTAGCAGTTCAAAAGATCTCGAACCGCAAGGATAGCGGAAACCCTACCGTCCATTCAGTGCCGGATTTAAGTAACTGATATAACAGGTTTTGCGACGAATGCGGTGAAGTCCCGTATGTGTGACCACAAAGACGGACACCGGATTTCTTGTTTTTCTGCACACCAGATGAACCGATCCTCAAACGGAAGCTGCGATGGATCGACGATTGAAGATATTCTCACGTCGCTCGAGCGACCGTAACCCCCTGTTAAACTAGGCCAATATGAGTGCAACACCGTGATGCGATAAAGGAGTTCGCCTCACGCCCTCTGCAAAGGAGTGGACACGTGCGCGTTTCAGGTTTCTCCCCGTCCCGTCCTTCGATTTCCGTTCTCACTGTGCTGGCCGTAATGCTTGGGGCTGTGGGGTCAGCCTCAGCAGAGCCGACGCAGCTCGACCGCTCGCTCGCTTTGGAGAATCAGGGCAAGACGCTCAAAGTCGCGCCGGTCGTGGATGACCTGACGTTTCTCCGTCGTGTGACGATCGACCTGATCGGTCGCATCCCCACCACGGACGAGCAGGCGAAGTTCATGGCCTGGCCGAAATCGCAGCGGCGGGAAAAGTGGGTCGACCATCTGCTTAAGCACGAACGCTTCAGCGATCGCTGGACAACATTCTTCGCGGACATGATGCGCATTCGGTCCAACGCGACCGGCGGCGGCGCGCTGCTCGCCTACGTGCATCAATCGATCGAAGACAATCGCCCTTACGACCAAATGGTCTTCCGCATGGTGTCGTCGAACGGTAAGGCCGGCAAGACTCCGGAGGTCGGCTTCATCCTTGCCGAAGGTTCAGACCCGATGGCATTGGCGAGCACCACAGCCCAAACCTTCCTCGGTATTCGCATCGCCTGTGCGCAGTGTCACGATCATCCATTCGACATGTGGACGCAGGAAGAGTTCTACAGCTTCGCGGCGTTCTTCGGCAAGACGCGTCAGGTGCAAAGTCGATTCAATCGCTCGATCTACACGACGGAAACCAAAGAACAGCGCGTGATGTGGCCGCCGGAAGAACCGGGCGTGACCGACCGCAAACCGGTAACGCCTGAGTTTCTCTACAAGCTCGACAAGAAGGGTATGGAGCCTTACGTCAAGAAGATGCTTGCCGTGCGCGAACGTGAAGCGAAGGCGGCGGCCGGTATCGCGGCCAAGGATTCCACCGTCGACGATCTGCTCGCCGCGTCGGACAAGAAAGTGAACTCTGTGCTCGATCCGACCGATTCGCTGATCGCCGCCGCGAAGAAAGACATCGCCAAGATCGACACCGACGCCGACCTCTACCGCAAGAGTGAACTGCGTCATCACCTGGCCAAGACGATCACCGATCCGTACAACCGTTATTTTTCCTGGTCGATCACGAACCGTGTATGGAAGGAATTGGTTGGCCGCGGCTTTGTCGAACCGGTGGATGACTTCCGTTTTGACAACGAGCCGAGCCATCCCAAAACGCTTTCGCTGCTGTCGAACGAGTTCGTTGGCAGCGGTTTTGATCTGCGTTTTTTGATTAAATCGATCGTGATGAGCGAAACGTATCAGCGCGGCCGACTGGTTGGCGCTGATGAGCAAACGCGGCAGGACGCCGAAGCGGCGTTCACCTCGCTGCCGATGCGGCGGATGATCAGCGAAGCGTTGTTCGATTCGATCGTGACAGCCGGGCACCTGTT
>JANQKH010000261.1 GCA_028281215.1 Phycisphaeraceae bacterium
GCGCATCGCCGTTGATGTAATCACTTTGGAACGGCCCATAAAATTTGTTGACACCGTTCAGGAAATAGATCAGAACGAGTTGGATCTGCATCAGCCGAACTGACCATGGGGGGATCATGGCGGGTTTGGGCAGTTCCAGCTCATTGATGAGTTCGAACCCGCGTTCGGGATCGCGATAGCGTTTGATCCGCCGGCGCAACGAATCGATGGACCAGGCGGCGCCAGCAGGCGCAAGGGTCAGGTAGAACAGCAGTTGCGCTGCCACGTCATCCCCGCCGTTGAGCGCCCAGATACCGCGCATGTTGAACGACACCGCCATCACGAAGGCGATCAACGCGCTGGTGCGGGTGAAGAAGCCAACGGTCATCAACGCCAGCGCCAGCACCCAGATGACGAGCATCGCAATCACCGCCGGCGCGGACGGGAACAGCAGGATCAGGCTGAACCGGTCGGAGCGTTTGGCCGACTCATGCGCGATCTCAAGCGGGAGCATGGCGTCGGGCAACCAGAACAGGTCGAGGTTCGGCGCCACGCCGAGTAGGACGTTCGCGATCAACACCACACCCGAGATGATGCGGCACAGCGCCAACGGTTCGGCGCGGATCGGCGTCGACCAGAATGTAACAATCGCCTGCCACACGAAGCGCGACAGTGCTGCGACGAATTTCAATACAGAATCAACCGCACCCATTTCAGTGCTACTCATGCTTGGTTCGAGGCAGTGTATGCCAACGCGGCTGTGGGGGAAGACGAGGTGAACACACGCACCAATGTTCGCACGGGCGATTGTCTTGGGGCAAAGTGTCGCGCGTGTCCCGTCGACAAAGCAATACACTACAATCGCCGTGAATCCGTTCCGGGTGACGTCCGGCGAATCGCCCCGCCCGCGACACGGCTTGTAACGTTGGCGAACCCATGGAAGATTTTTTCAGAGAATGGTCGTATCTGGCCGTCGCGCTCTACTTGTGGGGCACCGGGTTCGGGCTGCCATTTCCCGAAGATGTTTGTCTGATCCTTGCCGGCTGGCTGTGCAAAGAAGAGTACGCGTCGCTGTGGATCATGTTGCCAGTGTGTATCGTGTGCGTGTTCGGCAGCGACTGTGTGATCTACGTCATCGGCCGCAGATACGGCCATCATGTACCCAACTGGCCGCTGATCAATCGCATGCTCACGCCGGAGAAATTGGAAAAAGCGGAGAAGCTCTACCACACCCACGGCGGCAAGACGCTCTTCGCGGCGCGGTTCCTCCCGTTCGTTCGCGCCAGCACGTTCTTCGTCGGCGGTACGTTCAAATACCCGTTCTGGAAGTTCTGCCTCTATGACGGTGGTGCAGCGGTCCTGAGCGTACCCGTCTTTGTCCTGCTTGGCTGGTTCTTCGCCGATCAACTGGACAACCTCAAAGTCTGGATGCAAAGTGGCAAGAACATTGCCATCGCCGCGACCATCCTCGCCATCGTCGCCTACGTTGTGTGGTACATCTGGCGAAAGAAGAAAAAAGCCCGGCTCGCCGCGCAGGATGACAGCACGACCGCAACCGATGACGCCGACAACATCGCAGATCAAGCAACCGGCGCCACATCGACGACCAATCCATCCAACGACGGACTGGCCGCCGCCCTCACCTCCGAGGCCAACGCCAACTCCGTGACGGCCACGAACGACAGCAACGAAACCCCGTCAGAGACAGACACACAGGCTGGCGAACACACTGCCGGCACGACAGACGACAAGACAGGCAAGCCAACCGGCGAACAGCCATCGACGGTCAATTCGAACCCGCCGACCTGATCAATTTGATCTGTTGCGCCACCGCTCTGATCACATCCTCTTCGACCGTTGGCGACCACTTTGACGGCAGGCCGTAATACTTCATCGCGCCGCCACCTTCGTACCCACCTTCCTTCAATACACGCAGCGAAGGAATGTACGCCATCACATCATTAGCGTAAGCGGCGACGAACGTATTCGATCGGCCGAACTCCTTCTTCAAACGAATCGCAAAGTCGACCACCACCTCACCGCCGAGAATCACCAGGTGCAATTCATCGCCCAACCGCCATGTCTGCACGGGATAGGGATAGGTCTTACTTAGTGATCCGTTCTTCTGAATCTGCGCGAGCAACAGTTTGGCGCGGCTGGCGTCGTAGCGATCGTTCGACTCGCTTCGCGCCACCAGTTCATCCTTCGTCGGCAACGTATCGAACGTCAGGTCGATTTCGTTGTACCGCGTGTGCAGTTTCCCTATGATCGGTTGAGCCTTCTGCTTCAATGCCGCGACAACGCCGTCGGCCAACTGTTGGCCGTACTGTTGGGCGAGCACCACCTTCCGGCGCGGCAGCGGGTTTTGATCGGCGCCACAGCCTGCGAAGAACAATGCGGTCACACCCGGCATCGCTTTTTCAATGGATTCCTGTGCATAAGCCGGGTAGTCGCCCGACCAGCGAAAGTAACTGAGCGTGGTGGCGTGACAAGCGTATCCAAACACCACCGCGCGCACCTTACCTGCCTGTTTGACCGCAATGATCGGCACGTCGTGATCAAACGGACCGCGCAACTTGCCTTCCTTGCGCAACTGCGGCACAGCATTAGCGGCGTTGTTTCTGCGGTTCACGGCAAACGTCGCCTGCCCCGTTAGAAAAGACAGCTCCGCCGGCTTGCACGCGGTGAACGCGTCATCGACCAGCGCGGGAATCGTCTTGCCCAACGTGTCACCGTATTCCACAACGCGCTGGTATTGTGTCTTGTCCAGAAAATACATCGGCATCAGGTTGCGGCCGACGACTGGTCCGCTGTGCGTGTGCGAGGTGCACAAGGCAACCTGTGACAGTTGCAACTTGTGTTTGTCCGCAATCGCGCGGCGAATCTTCAACGACAACTCACGACCAATGCCGATCAGGTCCATCGTCACTAACACAGCAGCGCGTCCCTCGGCGTCCTTAACCACCAACACCTTGGCGTACAGGCTGGTGTCCTTCCCTTCCGCCGGCTTCCGGCGCGACGCGTAACCGGACATCCACATGAACTGCTTCGGCGTGATGTCTTTCGTCGCGATACCCGCCTGCCAGGATGCCGCGCGAACATTGCCCAACAACGGCGCGAAAACCATCAACAGCGCAAGGACGATAGTGCGTGACATGTCGCCTCCGATCTGACAAGTTCGATTGAATCGGTACGTGATGAACCAATTTATTCTAACGCCCGGTTGGGCATATCCCTTTGAATCGCCAATCGCATTTGGCCCCGGCCCCGACGGGGGGACTATCGCAACGATGCCAATGAAACTCAATGCGTAGATTGGCGTACCGGGAATCATCCCCGGACGGAGCCCGGGGCTAGTTTTCAAAGCAACGACACCGGGTCGACATCCACGGCCGTGTGATGGTCACTGATGAGCATGTTCTGATTGCGCAGCGCGGTCATCAATTGTTGTAACGTGGCGGCGTCGGCAGCGATCAGTTCGATCTGCATGCGGTGAAACTCTGCGATGCGCGCGATCGGGCACGCCATCGGGCCGCGCAACCGCACACCGAGTTGCAATTCGTCGTTGAACCGGTTGAGGCTACTGGCCAACTTAGTCGCATGTTCATAGCAGGCGACATGATCTTTATCGCGCACGACGATCCGCGCCATGCGCGTGATCGGTGGAAGCCTCATGTTCCGCCGCAGTTCGATTTCATTTTGGGCAAATGTTTCATAGTCATGCTTCGCAGCCAGTTGGATCGCCGGATCGTTCGGGTTAAACGTCTGGAGAATGACCTTGCCCGCTTCACTGCCTCGACCGGTTCGCCCGGCGACTTGGGAGATCAACTGGAACGTCCGTTCGGTCGCGCGGAAGTCCGGCATGTGAATCGAAGTGTCAGCACTGATCACACCGACCAACCGCACGTTGGGAAAGTCCAGGCCTTTGGCGATCATCTGCGTGCCGAGCAGGATGTCGATTTCGCCGGCGCGAAAGGCGTCGAGTGTTTCCTCGTAATCGCGCGCGGTGCGCATGATGTCCGAGTCCATCCGCGCCAGCCGGGCTTGAGGGAACTTGCGTTCCAGTTCCTCTTCCACACGCTGCGTGCCAAGGCCGAAGGTGGTGATTTTCTTGGAACACTGCGGGCAATTCGTCGGCAGGGTCTGCTTGGCGGTGCAATGATGGCACTCGACGTAGCCGCCGGTCGGCAACTGTTTCGCCTTGTGATACACCATCAAAGCGTCACAGAAATCACAATACATCAGCCAGCCACAGTTGTGATCGGGACACGCGATGTAGTTGGCGTACCCGCGGCGATTGAGCAAAAGAAGGGTCTGTCGCTTGTCTTCCAACGTGCGGCGAATGGCCGTCTCCATCACCAGGCTCAGAAGGTGTACGCCTGCTTTACCGGTCATCTGATAACGCTTGCGGCGCTCATCGGTGAGATCAACGATGTCGACCTTGGGCAGCGACAGTCCGGAGACGCGTTGCGGCAAAATGAGCCGATGGTAAGTGTTCTTTTCGGTCGCGTTGTAGTAGCTTTCGATGCTGGGCGTCGCGGAGCCGAGCACGACTGCCGCGCCGCACAGTTGGGCGCGTTTGATCGCCACATCGCGCGCCTGATAGCGCGGCAATTGATCCTGCTTGTAACTGCTGTCGTGTTCCTCATCGACAATGATCAGGCCAACCGAAGACAACGGCGCGAACACCGCCGAACGCGCGCCGACCACGATGCGCACTTCACCATTGCGAATGCGCCGCCACTGCGCGTGCCGCTGCGATGCGGTGAGCCCGGAGTGCAGCACAGCCACGTCTTCGCCAAAGCGATCACGAAAGCGCGCGGACGTTTGCGGTGTCAAGGCAATCTCCGGCACGAGCACGATGGCGCCATTTGTTTTGCTTTCCGTATTACCGATCAGGGATTCAATCGCGCGCAGGTAGACTTCCGTTTTGCCGCTGCCGGTGACGCCTTGCAACAGGTTTACGCTGAACCCCTGTGGGATGTGCCCACCCAAATGGGTTAGTGCCTTGTCCTGATCGGGCGTCAACACAAGGCGTGCTGATGGTTGACCAGTGCCTTGCTTGCCCCGCGCGGATTCAATCAACTCCGCCGCGCGAATGGCCGACTGAGTCTGCGTGGTGAGTACACCTTTCTTGATCAACTGACGAATGGGCGAAACGGTCTTCGCGCCGGCAAGGTCGGCGAGTTCCTTGATCTCCGTCCAGGGTTGACCAGCACCTGCCAACCGATCAACTTCCTCGACGACTGCGCGTTGAAGTTTAGTCAGTTTCGGTGCGTCTGCAGAATCTTCTTCACCGTCCACCTGATCCGCATACCCCACCATCGTTTGGCGCACCGTGCCCGTGCCGTGCTTGACCGCGGCGGGCAACATGGTGACCAGCACCATGCCCAGCGGGCAGCAATAGTAGGCGGCCATCCATCGCGCCAAGGCGATCAGGTCCGGCGTGAGCGACACCGCCGACGCGTCGCGCGAGGTGATCGCTTTGAGTTTGTTCACCTTGCTAGGCGGCAGGTCGCAATGGTTCTCAATCTGCATGACGTAACCACTGACCGCTTTGTTCTTTCGACCCAACGGTACGGTGACGCGCTCGCCGACCTGCAAATCCTCCAACATCGGCGGCACGGCGTATGTCAACCCGTCACCGGCATCGATCCCCTGTTCCAGCGCAACCTTCGCATACGCCACCGCGCTCGGCGTGTTTTCTGTTTCGAACAGTTGGGCCATGGAAGTAGGGTAGGTGGTGATGAAGGACGGGGGAAATGAGAAGCAGGCGGTCCGCCTCAACTGTTTAACGGGCGATCGCAGATCGCTGTAACGCCGAAAGTGGCGATCTGCGATCGCCCGCTAAACGGTTTCACTTCTGCTACATTCCCCCGATGGCGTCGAAGAAGAAAAAGTCGCCGCATGACACGCCTGCGATGCAGCAGTTCAAGCGGTTCAAACAGCAGTATCCCGACTGCGTGCTGTTCTTTCGCATGGGCGATTTTTACGAAATGTTCTACGACGATGCCGTGCTCGCCAACAAGGTGCTCGGCGTAACGCTGACGCAGCGAACTGAAGGCATTCCGATGGCGGGCGTGCCGTATCACAGCGTGGACGGGTACCTGCGGCGGATGATTCAGGCCGGCCATCGTGTCGCGGTGTGCGATCAGATTGAGAACCCGGCCGAGGCGAAAGGCGTCGTCAAGCGCGATGTCACGCGCGTCATCACGCCCGGCACACTCACCGATGAAATGCTGCTGGAAGAAGGCGCGACCTGCCCGCTGGCGGCGGTGATGTTTCACGGCGAGTCGAAACCCTCATCGACCGAAACCGCGTCTGTCGCCTGGGTGGATCTGTCAACCGGTGCATTTTCGATGGCGACGTTTGATGTCGACACCCTGCCGGATGAAGTCGCGAGGATCAACCCGAGTGAGTTGCTCTACGTGGAAACCGCCGACCGCGAACCACCCGCGCGGGTCAAGTCGCTGGCGACAGCGAACCGATGTCCCGCCATCGCCCGGCCGGCGTGGCATTTTCGACCCAACGAAGCGAACGAAACCCTGCAAAAACAGTTTCATGTTGCAACGCTTTCCGGCTTCGGACTGACCGGCGAGGAGCCGGCGCTTGGGCCCGCGGCCGCAATCGTCAGTTATCTGCTCGAAACGCAGAAAATCGACGACATATCCGAATCAGATTCCGCGTCACGTCGCACGGATGAAGGCGATCGCCGCACCACCCTCGCGCACCTGCGCCCGCCGAAACTGTTCCACCGCGACGAACACCTGTTGATCGATCAGACCTCGCTTCGCAGCCTGGAGATCGAACAGACACTTCGCGCTAACACGGTGGAAGGTTCGCTGCTGTACATCCTTCAAAGCTGCCGCACCGCGATGGGCAAACGGTTGCTGCGACAGTGGCTTTGCTACCCGCTGTGTGATCGGCAGGCGATCGAAGCGCGGCAGCGCATTGTCGGCGCCATGGTCGACGACACGCGCTTCCTTGATGACCTGCGCGATGTGTTGGATGACATTCAGGACATTCAGCGGATCGTCAGTCGTATTGCGGTGGGGCGCGCCACGCCGCGCGATCTGGTCGCGCTCGGCGGCAGCACTGGTCAGGCAAAACGTCTGCTCGAACTACTGGACCAACGACCGCCCGTCGCCGCGTTTGCCGCCGAGTTGTCCGCCATCGTGGAGACCGTCGGCGAGTTGAGCGCCGCTATTCTCGACGCGTGCATCGACGCGCCGCCGAATCACCTGCGCGAAGGCGGGTTGTTCCGCGACGGCTACGACAAACAACTCGACGAATCACGAAGCCTCCAACGCGACAGCAACCAATGGTTGGCTGAATACCAGCGGGAACTGATCGAACAGACCGACGTAAACACGTTGAAGGTCGGTTACAACAAGGTGTTCGGTTACTACATCGAACTCAGCGCCGCCAACCGCGACAAGGCGCCGGACAACTGGACGCGCAAGCAAACGCTGAAAAACGCCGAACGGTTCATCACACCTGAATTGAAGGAATACGAAGGCAAGGTGCTGACCGCAAAGGACCGCGCAGTGACGCGCGAGCAACAACTGTTCAATCAACTGTGTGAAAACGCAAACAAAAGACTGGCCGAACTGCACACGCTCGCGGAATCGATCGCCCAACTGGACGTGCTGGCGTGCTTCGCGCACCGCGCGGTGCGGCATCGATACGTCAAACCCACCATCGTTGACGAACCGGTGCTAAACATCGAAGGAGGTCGGCATCCGGTACTGGATGAGTTGCTCGGCGATCAGTTCGTGCCGAACGAAGTGGATTTAGGCGCGAGTGGTGTCAGCGCCGATCAGGTGAACAACGCTGAAGATTCATCGAATGGCGACGACGAAAAAAACGATTCCGCTGAAAGCGCAACGCGTCGGCCAAATGACGCTTCCCCGACGGCTTCGCTGGCGTTGATCACCGGTCCGAACATGGCGGGCAAGTCGACGTATATCCGTCAGGCCGCGCTGCTGACGTTGCTCGCGCACACCGGTAGTTTCGTGCCCGCCGACGCCGCCGTCGTCGGCCTGTGTGATCGCATCTTCACGCGCATCGGCGCCAGTGATGAACTGCACGCCGGGCAATCGACGTTTATGGTGGAGATGACCGAGACGGCGAACATCTGTCACCACGCGACCGCGCGCAGCCTGGTCATCCTCGATGAGATTGGTCGGGGCACGAGCACCTATGACGGCCTGTCACTGGCGTGGGCGATTGCCGAGCACTTGGCGAACGTGAAATCACGCACACTTTTCGCCACGCACTACCACGAATTGACCGAATTGTCCGAACGGTTCGACAACGTGATCAACCTCAACGTCACTGTGCGCGAATGGCAGGGACAGATCGTGTTCCTCCATCGCATCGTGACCGGCGCGACCAACCGCAGCTACGGCATCCACGTCGCCCGCATCGCCGGCCTGCCCGGCTCCGTCATCGATCGCGCCAACGCCCTGCTCGATCAACTCGAACAAAACCACCACGGCCCAACCGCCATCAATCCCACCCACGACAAAACGGCCCCCACCTCACCGCCACAGATGTCGCTGTTCACCGAATATATGAACCACCCGGTCATCGACGACCTGAGCAAGATCGACCTGAACACACTGACGCCGATGCAGGCATTTGATTTGTTGCGGCAGTTGAAGGAGCGGTTGGAAGAGTAGCGATGTCGTATACTCTGCGTGGGCCCATGTCTGAATCATCCCTCACATCTTCACTATCACCGGACGATCAAGCCTCACTGTTGCGCATTGCGCGCGATGCGGTGGCGTTTGGGTTGGTGCAACGTCAACCGCCACAGGTTGATTTGTCCCGGTTCGCAGGCGTGATGATCGAAGACCGTGCGACGTTTGTCACACTGAAGTACGGCGGTGACCTGCGCGGTTGCATCGGCGTATTAGAACCGCGCCGACCGCTTGTGCAGGACGTGGCGGAAAACGCATTCGGAGCCGCGTTTCGTGATCGGCGATTCAATCCCGTTGGCGAAGTCGAACTGCCCATGCTCGAATACCACATTTCCATTCTCACACCCCGTCAACCGTTGCAGGTTGAGAGCGAAGCAGATCTGCTGAGCAAGATCCGTCCGGGCGTCGATGGGCTGATTCTCGAAGAGGGTTCGCACCGCGCGACGTTTTTGCCGGTGGTGTGGGAAACGTTGCCTGACCCCCACGATTTTCTGCTGCACCTCAAACGCAAAGCCGACTGGCCGGGCGATTACTGGTCGGATGGGATTCAGGTCTGGACGTATCAGACAGAAAGTGTGCAGTGAAAAGCGAACTGCCTATGAATTGGGCGCAGACCGGCCGCGCCATGCATCCCGATTGACAAAACGTCCGCCGATTCGCGGGCCGCTGCGCCCTTCACACAAAACCAAGATGATTGGCATCTGGTTTGCATTCAACCATCAGACCATCCAAACCATGCCTGCCGAACAGGCAGCACGATCATCTCGAGTCATCTGACTCTACCTTTTCGCCCTCCCCGGTTTTGACGCGCTCCGGTGGGGGCTTTTTACTGCGCTGGATCGCCCCACTGTTCGAGAAGCGCGTCGGCGAGTTGATGCCTGGCGCGAATGGATTTGGCCGGCCAATCGATCAGGGGATCGAACATGCTGGCGCTTGGAACCTGCGTCGCCATCTGATTTGTCCATTGCCCGATCCACGCATACCCCATCGGCCACCCATTCTCATCATCATCGTCATCGAACAACATGCGACGATACGAGCCATGTAGCTCAAGACTAAACCAGAGATTCACAATCAGGCCGTCTTCTTCAACACTTTTCCAATAGGCATCCAGCGCCGCCGACTGGGTGCCAGGCGAGCGATGCCAATGGATCACCGGTGTTAAAGTC
>JANQKH010000288.1 GCA_028281215.1 Phycisphaeraceae bacterium
ACCACGCCGAACTGTTCCCGCACCGTCGCGCGCGGCAGTTGGCGAATGTCCATGCCGTCGAGCTCAATCGATCCATATTCAAAGTCGTACAGTCGCAACATCAAATGAATCAGCGTCGACTTGCCGGCGCCCGACGGACCGAGAATGCCCAGCGTTTCGCCGGCCGCAATGTCAAACGATACGTCGTCAATCACGCGGCCGGTCTCGTGATGGTTGAACGTGAGATCGCGAACGCTGACCGCGCCGGTGAATGATTCGGGCACCGGTAACCGAGTACCACTCGCGACGTTTGCTTCAACAATGTCCACCTCTTCCGGCTGATCCAGAATCTCCGTCATGCGACCCAGCGCCACAATCGCTTTGCCCAGGTCCGTCAGGATGCGGCCCATTTGTCGGACGGGAAACAGGAACAGATGCAGATACGCCAGAAACGCGTACAACGTGCCGACGCTCAACTCACCCTGCGCCACCCAGTACGCGCCGAGCCCAAGCGTCAGACTCAGTTGCACGAGGCAAAGAAAATCGGAGACCGTCCAGTACCACGCCAGCAGTTTGATCAGGCTGAATGCACGGTCGCGGTACTCGGCATTACGCTCGCCGAATTTTTCGCGTTCAAATTCCTGCCTTGCAAACGCGCGCACCACGCGGATGCCGGTCAGGTTTTCCTGAAGCACGGTGGTCATCGCGCCTTCCGCTTCGTCCACACCTTTGAACCGGTGCTTCACTTTGAGAAAGAAAATAATGGCGAAGGCGATGATAATCGGCACCATCACCAGGCTCGCCGCGGTCATGCGGACATCGAGCAACAACATGATGGGGATCACCGTGACCAGCAGGATCAGCGCGTTGCCGATCTCCACGACCTGCACGGAAAGAAACAGCCGCAGTGTTTCGACGTCGCTGGTGCAACGCTGGACGAGGTCGCCGGTGTCGGCCTTGTCGTGGTAGGTCGAGGGCAAGCGTTGCAGGTGATCGTAAAGCCGATCGCGCACCTTGCGGCAGATGCCTTCGCTGGCGCCGTTCGACCATCGGCCTTTCAAGTAAGTAAAAAAGCCAGCCAACACCGTCAACCCCAACATCATCGCCGCCGCCAGCCACAGGTTATTCACCAGATGTTGACTGCCGCCCAGCAGCTTGACCAACCAGTTGTCGCTCGATTCAATCACTTGAATATCGCCGTCGCCGAAGGGTGTGTGCGGACCGGTGGTCTGATCGCCCGTTGCATGCGGCGCCTTCGGTGCTTTAGGCGTGACATCATCAACCTGCCGCTGTTTCAGGCGATCGACCGGCGCTTTCCCCAGTCCGTCACTTGGTGTTTGGCGCGGCGCCACTTTCGCGATCGCTTCGTCGATCGTCACTTTGCCAACCAGTGGCACGAGGTAGGAAAACAGCGTAAAGCATGCGATCGCAACGATCGCGCCCCCGTAGCGCAACCGCTGACCGGCCATCATGTCCCACAACATGCGTAACTGCTGTTTCATCAACCTCGACTCAATGATCCGACACCCTATTCACAATTACCCGCCCGCCCTTCGTTGCTTCGGCCTTGCCGTCAAACAAACAACCCGCGTCAATGCGCGGGTCAGGTCGGCCACAACGGTGCTCGGCCAATGAAAAACCCGCTCTTTACCGGGAGCGGGTGGTCTACGCAGAATTCAAACGCGCGTGCCGCACCGCTCACGATCGATTCGGTCGAATCTTGCTGTTGAAAGTGACGGTGGTCATAAGCATCTCCTATTGGTCGCACGGCTTCTAATGACGGCCATTATACGGATTCACATAAGGCCCACAAGACAGGATGGCGAATTTGGAGGTTTGATTGACGGGATGAACGGGCCAAACGCCAGCTCACCGCGCCGTACTGACATGACTCCGCCCTTTCCGTCACAACGACTTTATCACCCTGCACGATTCTGGGTGACGGACAAGCGTTGTCGATGAACGTACATCCGATGTCCTGCACCAATGAATCCATCCCGTGGTACACCGCGAGCAACGCCGTTTGCAGCTTGTGATACCGAATCTGATCGAAACTCACACTGTGGCGCGCCGATTGCCTTCCTGTCCTTCTGTTCGCAACATCCTCTTCCCACACACCTGGAGGCATCATCATGTGTCGTCACACGTTATCACTGCGCGGTCGCTTGCGCGCCCTGGTTGGACTCGCGGTTATCGCCCTGCTGTTCACATTCGCGCCGGCCACTCACGCGGCGGGCCTGCTGGTCGCCAACGGTCAGTTCGGCGGTGCGCTCGACATCAAAGAACAGAACGTCGAGGTCACCATCAATAACGGAATCGTCGTTACCGAA
This sequence comes from Phycisphaeraceae bacterium, assembly GCA_028281215.1. Lineage (GTDB taxonomy): Bacteria > Planctomycetota > Phycisphaerae > Phycisphaerales > Phycisphaeraceae > JANQKH01. Next base: position 2,310 of record JANQKH010000288.1, read on the forward strand.
GTTGAACAGATCTTTGTCAACAAGGAAGACCGCATCGTCGAAGCGCTCTACACCTTTCCCGTGCCGAAGGGCGCTTCGGTCGCCAACTTCAGCATGTGGATCGGCGGCAAGGAAATGATCGGCGAAGTGGTCGAAAAACAACGTGCCCGCGAGATTTATGAAACGTACAAACAACAGGCGCGGCCGCGCGATCCCGGCTTGCTCGAACAGGTCGATTACAAAACCTTCGAGATGCGCATCTTTCCCATTGCCGCACGGGCGGAACAGCGTGTGCGGGTGACCTATTACCAG
>JANQKH010000343.1 GCA_028281215.1 Phycisphaeraceae bacterium
GTGATGATGATGTTCGGCGCACTGAGCAACGGGTTGCCCTTCTCAGGCGGTTCGGTACTTAACACATCGACGCCCGCGCCGGCGATCTGACCATCGCGCAATGCATCGGCCAGTGCTTGCTCATTGATCAACGGCCCGCGCCCGGTGTTGATCAAAAACGCCGACGATTTCATGTTCCTCAGGCGTTCAGCGTTCACCATGTGCTTCGTCTCGTCGGTCAGTGGGCAATGCAAGGTCAATACGTCAGCGTGGACAAACAGTTCATCGACCGGCATCCAGTCGATATCGATGCCGTCCAGTGCAATGTCGTGCATGCTTCGCTGATGCGCGGCTGCGATGCTCATGCCCAGCGCCGCGCCGATACGGGCGGCGCGCCGGCCGATCGCGCCCATGCCGACGATGCCGAGCGTTTTGCCGTCGAGTTCAACCATCGGCGCAACGGTGAAACCGAAGTCTGCACTGCCGGGCCAGCCTGGTTGGACATCGGTCGGCCGAACCGCCGCATCGTGTGCGGCGACGTGGTTGGTCAGTTCCAGCAACAGCGCGATTACATGCTGGGCGACAGACGCCGCGCCGTAACCGGGGACATTGGTGACGACGATGCCTTGTTGGGCAGCCGCTTGCAGGTCGACCACGTTGGTCCCGGTGGCGGTGACGCCGATGTATTTCAATTCGGGCAGCGACGCCAGCGTTTGGGCGTCCAAAACTGCCTTGTTGGTGATGGCGACCTGCGCGCCCTGACAGCGAGCGATGGTTTGGTCGACCGGTGTGCGCGGGTGGATTTCCAGATCGCCAAGCGCGGCCATGGCGGACCAGTTCACTTCGCCGGGCTGGTCAGGCGAGGGCGTGAGGGTGTGACTGTCGAGCACAACGATGCGCATGGTCGTGGGTTTCCTGGAAGTTGTTCGTTGCTTGACGCCGCGCCGCCAAGCCATCACAAGCGTGGCGCGGGACCGGTGCATTCCATCTCGGCAATGTTAGCGTTTTCGGTCGCAACCGACGTGGATGATGATGAGCATGCAAACGCATCCATCTTCCATTTCCTCGTTTCCCGGCTTCTTAATCAACCCTCCGAAATACACACCCGCACAAAGCGTGTCGAATCGCGATATCATGCCGTCATGCCGATCTACGTCGACGATATCGAGTTGCAAGCGGACGCCGAAACCCTCAAAGACGCGATCCTCGCCGCCAAGGAGCGTTTGGACGCCGCAGGGCGGATCATCGTCGAAATCAAGGTGGCGGGACAACCACTGGTCGGCGATGAAATCGAAGAACACGTCGACGATTACATCGCTGACACCGATGTGCACTTGGTTTCGGCCGACCCGAAAGCCGAAGCAATCAGCGCATTGGAGCAGATTCGTTCGCACCTGACCGAAGCGGGCAAGGTGCAGGCGGATGTCGCCGACCTGCTGCAACGGGACGAACAAGCCGACGCGATGAAGACGATCGGCGGGTCACTGGCGATCTGGCAGCAAACCAGCCAGGGCATTGCCCAGTGCGCCGCGATGATGAACGTGTCGCTGGAAGCGATCGAAGTCGAAGGCAAGTCGTTCGCCGACCTGACCACACAACTGAAGCTGCGGCTGAACGAACTGTATGAATATCTGACAAACAATGACACCGTCGCTGTCGCCGACACACTCGCCTACGAATGGCCGGACCTGGTCCAGGGCTGGCAGGCAATGGTCGGCGAGTTGATTGACACGATTCAGAAGCAGTAACCAAACCCGACCGACAGTTCAACACAATCACCGCGCGAATCCAGCACCATGCCACCGACCCTCGATCATCCTACCATTCCGTTGATCAAAGCGGCGTTCCCTGAGACGAAGCTGCTTGCGACGGAGTTTCGTCAGCAGACAACTGTGGTTGCGCCAGCCGAAACATTGCACGATGTGTTGTCATTCCTACGCCATGACGAACAGTGTGCTTATGACTTTCTTTCCGACGTGGTCGGAATCGATTACCTGAACTACCCGGCCAAGAAAACCGGTCACGCGCCCGCAGGCCGATTTGCCGTCGCGTATAACCTGGTCAGCACGGCCCGGAACCTGCGCTTGTTCGTCAAGGTCATGCTCGATCCTTCCATCCCCACCGAAGGGATTGACGATGATCCGGCGTTGCATCTGCCCACGGCGACCGATCTTTGGCCGGGCGCCGAGTGGCTGGAACGTGAAGTGTTTGACATGTTCGGCATTCGCTTCGACGGGCACCCCGACCTTCGCCGCATTTTGCTCTGGGAAGATTACCCCGGCCATCCGCTGCGCAAGGATTACCCCCTTCGCGGCCGAGGCGAACGTGAAACGTATGAAGTGATCGATCGTGACAGCGCGTGAGCCCGACGGTTTTCATTTGCTGTGCCTATGATGATGGTGAACACTCTGGAGTTCACCCGCATGTCTGATCTGCACACATTGTTCGACAAACTCTGGGCCGACTACACCGAGCTGAATCCCAGCGCTTTGAAGATTCACGCGTTGATTGAGGCGCGCGGTGAACATATCGTCAACGACCACATTGCCCTTCGAACGTTTAGGCATCCGAAGGTTGGGATCGATGCGTTGTCGTCCGCGTTCATCGCCGGCGGTTATGCGCCTCGCGGCGAGTATGAGTTTCCTGAGAAAAAACTGTTCGCCCGACACTACGAACACGAAGACGCCACGCTACCGAAGGTGTTTATCAGTGAGTTGAAGTTGGATGCATTTTCGTCATCGCTTCAGGACCGCGTGGCAGGGTTGATCGATCAGGTGGACGAATCGTTGGCCAAATCGCCGGAGTTATGCGTCACCGGCCGACCATGGGCGTTGAACCATCGACACTACACACAGCTTGTTGGCGAAAGTGAATACGCCGGCTGGATGGCGGCGTTCGGGTTCCG
>JANQKH010000415.1 GCA_028281215.1 Phycisphaeraceae bacterium
ACAATGGGTGGACCGGGCGGCCATCGTTGGTTCGCTCATCGAGCACGTGAACACCTTCGACCTCAGCAGCGTGACCGTCACTGACTTGGAGCAGTTGGCATTCAGCCGGGTGACGGACGCGCTGCGGCCGCCGGCGTCGGTCAAACTCACCTTGCGCGGCCGCACCGTCGTCGCCACCGGGCGGGCTTCCCACGAATGGCTGGTCAACGCCAAACGCATCGCCCCCGGCATCCAGCACGTCGAAGGCGTCGACCTGTCGGGCGTGGCGGATGAAGATCAGCAACGGTTCGACGCCGCCATCGCTCGGCTGAATAGCCGGACGATTTTTTACGCCGACAACAAGGCTGAACTGCCCCTGGCGCAAGCCCGGCAACTGGGCCAATTGATCGTCGATGCACGGGACATCGCCCGGTCGGGTAAGGCCCTCGGCCGCACCGTGCGCATTGAAATTGTCGGGCATTCCGACACGCAGCAGGAAAAGCTCGCCGAGCAGTTGAGTCAAAATCGCGCCAATGAAATGCTCAAGGAGCTGATCGCCCAGGGCATCCCCGGCGACTGGCTCACCGCGACCGGCAAAGGCAACACCCAACCCTATCAACGCAAACCGGGCGACCCGCCCTTCGCCTCATCTCGCCGCGTCGAGTTTCGGGTGATTGTCAATCAGGCCGTCCGGCGGTAACTTGCCAACATATGAACAAGAAGAAAGTCTGCATGTTGGGCGCGTTTGCGGTGGGCAAGACCAGTCTGGTCGGGCAGTTTGTGCACAGCAAGTACGAAGACAAATATCTCACGACTGTCGGCGTCAAAATCGACGAAAAGCAGGTCAACGTCGACGGCCAGGACGTCAAGCTGATGCTGTGGGATATGGCCGGCGAAGACGAACTGATGAAAGTGAAAATGTCCTACCTGCGCGGAGCAGCCGGCTATCTGTTGGTCGTCGACGGTACGCGCCGCGCGACCGTGGAAGTCGCTCGTTCATTGCGGCAGCGCGTGGAGGATGAAATCGGCAAGTTGCCGCTGTTGGTCGTCGCCAACAAGTATGATCTGACCGACGACTGGGACGTGGTCGACGCCGACCTTGAAGCGCTGGCCGAAGACTCGTGCGGTCTGCTCAAAACCAGCGCGAAAACCGGCGAAGGTGTGGAGGACGCCTTCATCACCCTGGCACGACATGTCCTCGCGTAACCCTTCAGGAGGTGAACGATTCAACTTCCCGCCCCGCTTGAAGATTACCTGCGAGAGTTGACCAAAGCCGAGCGAACACCGGCATGGCTCCTTGTGCGCGACGACGAAACCATTATCGAACACGACGGCGCGTTTGAGCATTACCTGGGCGCGGCCTTGGACCCGGCGAAGTCGATCGAATCGCAGTTGTCGTTCCTCGTCGGCATGGTGCCGCATCAGGGCGATGCGCTGGTGCTGCCGGCGGTGGAAACAACGCATGAATGCTGGGCCGACGTGCATATTTCCGCCGACACCAAGGGGACGTTTGTATTGATGCTGGACGCGACGGCGCAGGTCAAAGCACATCGGCTGCTGCAGCAGAAGGTCAACGACTTAGCGATCCTGGTCGACAAGCAGGAGCGCATCGAACGCCGGCTTCGTATGGAACAGGCGTCGGCCGCGGAAACCCAACAGGCGCTCGCGCCGGCATCCAGCGTACGCGTCGCCGGCGCCAACTTTGCCTGGGCCGTGCAACCATCGCATCCGATCAGCGGCGACCTGACCGAAGTGTTTCGGCTCGACCGCGAACACGTGGGACTGTACCTGCTCGACGTCGCCGGTCGCGGCACGGCGGCGGCGAACCGCGGCGTCGCGGTCAGCAAAGTCCTCTCCGACCGCGCCAAGGGGCACATGCTTCAAGGCGGTGATGAACCACAAGAAGGCGCATTCGCCGATCCGGTCAACCTGGTGAAAAAGCTCGGCCTGATGTTCCCCGTCCACCGCGAGACCGGGCAGTTTTTCTGCTTGTTTTACGGCATTTTGAATCCGTCCACGCGAATGATGCGATACACCTCCGCCGGCACGCGGGGTTTCATTCATCTGCCGCGCAACGGTGAAGCGGCGCTCGTGCAACAACCCGGCTATCCGCTCGGCGCGACGACCGACCCCGGCTACGAAGAACAGACGTTGCAACTGACGGCCGGCGACCGCGTGTATCTTTTTTCCGACGGCGCAGTCGACGCCTTGTCCGGCGCGAACGAGCGCTTTTCGCAAAAAAGATTGACCGATTGCCTGCTCGAAACACGTTCAAAGGATTTGCGCGAAGTGGTGTCCACCATCGGTCGAACCGTCAACGACTGGGCGGACGGCGAGCCGCACGGCGACATCTCCGTGCTCGCTTTTGAATTGGATGCATGACTCGGATCGCTACCGGACAGTGGCACAAGTCGATGGATGTGAATCAGACTGACATTCTTTCGGACGTGATGGTCGCGCTGGACTCGGTCGTGTTGGAGTACCAGCAGGACGGCTGGGCGATTGCCGTCGGCGCGGTCCCGCCGTGGTATCACATGTTCGCGGAGATGCTGGACGCAACCGATGTACGGGCGTCGCTGCCCATCGCAAAGGGGTTGCCCTACCTCGAACATTTTTTGACGGATGCCGAAGCTTACTGGAACGCCGGCGGCGGCGAACCGCTCAGTTCCGGCATTTGGTACGAGACGTGCAAAGACGTCGGCGAATGCCACTTTGAAGCCCGCGCGATGTTGGTGAACGGGCGGCGTCTTCTGATGATCGAAAAAATGGGGGCGCGCTTTGAAGAACAGCGCGAGTTGATTCAAGCCGCACGCGAAACGCACCTCCAATACGACAAGGAACTAAGCAAGCAACAACGCATCGCCGAGGTGTTGCGAGCAGCCCGGCATGAGCTGGAGCGCCGCGTCGCCGAGCGCACTGCCGCGCTCACCGCCGCGAACCGCAACCTGCGCGACGAGATCACCGAACACCAGCGCACCGCGGAAAAACTGCTGGCGTACCAAACGAAGTTACGGCATGCCGCGTTGCGCCTAGCGAATGCCGAGGAATCGGAACGGCGTCGCATCGCTACCGCGCTGCACGATCAGATCGGACAGATGCTCGCCATCAGCAAAATTCGCCTGGGTACGGCCAAAATGCTTGAGCACGATGATGCGATCACCGAACAACTCGACGATGTCGAATCGTTCATCGACGAAGTGATTGCTTACACGCGCTCGCTGACGTTCGAGTTGGGCTCGCCCATTTTGTACGAACTGGGTTTGCACGCCGCGTTGGAAAGCCTCGTCGAACAGGCGGAGCAGCGTTATGACTTTTCGATTCGTTTACAGATGGACGGCGACCTGCCCGCGCTGGACGAAATGGTCAACGTGATTCTGTATCAGGCGGTGCGCGAGTTGGTATTCAACGCGAGTAAGTACGCCGACGCCCAACACGTCACGATCGTGACGCAGGGCGAAGCCGACCTGTTTCGCATCATCGTCGCCGACGACGGCAAGGGGTTCGCCGCCACGATCAAAGGCCCGGACGCCGG
>JANQKH010000422.1 GCA_028281215.1 Phycisphaeraceae bacterium
GGTGACGCGCGACCCGAGTGTCATTCGTGCGATCTCCACCGAAACCGGCGACAAACCAGGCCAGTTCGACCGCGACACGCTTCCGTCCGTCGGCATCGCGAGGGCGACCGGCAAAGACACGTTGCTTTTTGCCAACGGGCCTGAGTGGAAACGGCAAAAGCGATTGTCCACGCCGCCGTTCGGGCGAACGACCTTGTTTCAGCCGGAGCAGTTTCATGAATTTGCTGACACGTTTCGCCACACTGTGCGGCAACGGCTGAACGCCATGCACGAACACCTCGCGGAGCACGACCCACCGCTTCGCATTGAGTTGGAACCTGAAATCAAAGCGGTCATGCTCGAAATGCTGGTCAACAATTTCTTCGGCGCGGAGGTCAGTTACGAACAGATTCGCGATCGCTACGTGCCCGCGCTCGATCGTGTGATCCAACACATCGTCACCGACACCGTCGTCAACCGCATCGGCCTGCCCCTTAGGTGGCTGCCAGCCTTCAAGGAGAGCATCGCGAAAACCAAAACAGCGCGGGCGCACTTTGAGGAACTGACCGACATCGTGCTCGCGCCGCGCAAGCAAGGCCTTGGCTTGTGGAAACAGTTCAAATCCGATGCCCCCGATGCCATGCTGCGCAGCAACATCCGTGTCTTTCTCGCTGGCGCTCTGGAAGCCACGACGTCCTACGCAAGTTGGGCAATATCGCACTTGGCGCGAAACACCGAAGCTCAGGAAAAGGTTTACCAGGAAGTCAGGGACATCAAGGACTACGTGCCGGAACATTTGGAGCAGGCGACATACCTGCGTTACACGTTGGACGAAACGCTTCGCCTGACGCCGTCGCTTTATTTTTTTCCCCGCCGGGCGACCGTGGATCGCTGGATTGAAACCACGGACGGCCGAAAGATGTGGATTCCCCAGGGCACGCACATCCTGCTCGATGTCTGGCACGCCAACCGCCACGAAGACCACTGGGGCGTTGATGTGACCGGCTATTCGGCAAACATATTCGCCCCGGAACGCTGGGATAACATTTCATCGAAAGACCGCGGCGAAAAAGACATGCTTCATTTCGGCTTCGGCCACGGCCCCCGCTTCTGCCCAGGCAAACATCTGGGGCAACTCGAAGTGGCGCTGGTTGTCGGGGCGTTTGTCAAACTGTTCCGGTTCAAAGCCGTGCACGAAGCAAACGAACCCCGCGCCGGCGTATCCACCAAACCGGCGGATGGAACGCTGGTGGAGTTGGAATTGCGCGCGAACAGTACGTGATGCTCGACACTCGAAATTCAAAAATCCGTATCCGCTTGCTTCAAATCCAACTCCTTGATCCAGACATTCCGATACAACACCTCATGCCCTTCGTTTTGGAGTTTGAGTCCGCCGGGGCGGTCGGTGATGCCGAAGCCTTTGTTGTTGCCGCCGTCGATGCCGGAGTTGGCGCCGCCCCAGACTTTCTTGATCTGCACGTTGGTATGCACTTTCTTGCCGTTGAAATACATCGAGACCAGCGCGCGTTCGCTGAGTTTGCCGTCCTTGAAGCGGGCGGCGCGGAAGGTGATGTCGTAGCTGTTCCACTTGCCCGTGCCGTTGTACGCGTGGTACGGCGACTCGGTTTCGTTGATCACCGCACCCATACCGTGCTTGGTTTTGTCACCGTCGAGCACCTGGATTTCGTACCGGTTTTGCAGGTAGACGCCGCTGTTGCCGCGTTTGTTCTTGACGAGAAACTCAATATGCAAACGAAAGTCACGGTACTTCTTTTTGGTGACGAGATCGGACGTGCCGTACTTACCACCTTTTGCAGCCGGATCGCTGGTCATCATGACCGTGCCGCTGTCGACAGGGTCATCGACGATCGCCCAGGGTTCTTTCTGTTTGGAAGAGAAGCGCGGCCCTTTCCAGTATTCCCACTTGGCATTGAGCATCTTGCGCGTGCCGTCGAAGATCACCTCCGCGCCTTTGATCGGTTTGGCGCCGACGTTGACGTGCGGATCACTCGCCTTCTCAGCCGCGACGGCAACAGAGTTTGTCAAAAACATAACGGCGACGATGAAAACGAACGCGAACAGGACAAAGGAAAATGATTTCACGTGAAGTCTCCTTGTTTTCGGATCGAAGTAAGATTGTATCACGCGGGGGAATCGAAGCCTTCGTTACGGTGGACTCAAGTCCGGTTTGCGAATTCAATTCGCACTGTTCTTCTGATCGCTTACTTTCCTATTCTCATGATCTCCCGCCTTCAACTTCACTCCCCCGCCGCCCATCGCCCCGGCTTTCTGCTTCGCGTCACCTTCACCTCCGGCAGTGCGGCGATGAACTTCTTGCCGTAGCCCTTGTTGGCGACGCGGCTGTCGAGAATGACCACCGTCCCGCGGTCTTCGTGCGAGCGAATCAGTCGGCCGAAGCCTTGCTTGAATTTCAGAATCGCTTCGGGAAGGGAATATTCCGCAAACGGATTGCCGCCGCGTGCCTTAATGCGATCAAGCCGGGCTTCGATCAACGGCCGGTCCGGCACGGCGAACGGCAGGCGCGTAATGATCACGTTACGCAACGCTTCGCCGCGCACGTCTACACCCTGCCAGAAACTGTCCGTACCGAGCAACACACTATGGCGGTCGTTGCGAAATCGTTCGAGCAACACGCTGCGCTGCTCGCCTTCGCCGTGCACGAGTAAAGGCAGGTGCTTGTCGCGCAGTATGGGTCGCAACCATTCCGCCGTCCGCTTGAGCAACTGATAACTGGTGAACAACACAAACGCGCCGCCTTGCGAGCGTTCGAGATGCTCAAGGATGACCGGACACAGTCGATCGAAATACTGTGGCGCATTCGGTTCAGGCAGATCGCCTTCAAGGATCAATTCCGCCTGATTGGCGTAATCGAACGGCGAACCCAGTTGCATCGTGTTGGCGTGTTCGCAGCCCAGCCGTCGTTGAATGTGTGCGAAGGGGCCGGTCGGTTCGGGAATGTCAACAGCAGCGGCGTGGTGTTCTTCACCGCTTTCACGAGCCGGCGACTCGCTCGACATCGCATGGCTTTCGTCAACCGCCACATAGCGCAGATCATCATCGTCGACGTGGTAATCAGCGGGTGCATTCGCATCGACCGATGATGATGGAGGTGAGGCTGCCGGGGGCGCCGACTGCACCACCCCTTCGATGGCGGCGCGGGTTTCCGTCGCCAATGTCGCGGAGGTGAGCACGACGCCGATCGGTTCATCGTGCTTGGTGGTTGCGGCGAACAACCGTTCGCGCAGCAGCGGCCCGACATCGATGGGCGAGCAAGACAGCGAGATGTTCCGCCCGCCGCGCCCGG
>JANQKH010000429.1 GCA_028281215.1 Phycisphaeraceae bacterium
GCGCAATCTGGTATCAGGGTGAATCCAACTGCGGCAAAGGCGAAGACCCCCGCGACTACGCGCACAAAATGCGCGCGCTGATCAAGGGTTGGCGAAAAGCGTTCAACCACAAAAACATGCCCGTCTACTACGTGCAACTGCCCCAATGGCGCAGTTACGCATGGACATTCATGCGGGAAGAACAACGCAAAGCCCTCGACACGCCGCACACCGGCATGGCAATCACGGTCGACCTCGACCACGCCAACGATATTCATCCGCCCAACAAAATCACCGTCGGCGAACGCCTCGCCCGTTGGCCGCTGGCCAAAGATTACAAACAGGACATCGCCTACAGCGGGCCGCAGTTGAAGTCGGTCGCGTTCGACACGGGCAAGGTCATGGTTTCATTCGAAAACGCGCACGCCGGCCTGATCACGGCAAAAGTGCAAGGCGTCGAGATCGTCAAAAGCGACAGCCTGAATGTCAATGGATTTGAACTGGCGGACAAGGACGGCCATTGGCATGCCGCCCGTGCCACGATAAAGCAGAACCGTGTGATCGTCATCAGCGAGAGAGTAAAGCAACCCGTCGCGGTGCGCTACGCATGCGCCCCCGAGGCGTCCCAAGGCAAACCGTGGAATCTTTACAACAAAGCCGGCCTGCCCGCCTCGCCGTTCTGCTCGAACTGGAAGTTGATGCCTTATGATCCGAAGATGAATCCACAGTGAACCGAAGCAAACACGCCGTTACTTCCACTCCCACACGTCGCCGCTGCCCAGTCCCACATTGCGGATCACCTGTTTCGATTGCAACCACTTCTTTGATTCAGCGTCACCTTTGAGGTACGCGTTCCAGAAATGCAGGCTGATCTTTTGGATCGCCGGATGATGTTTCGGATTGCGATTACGCGTGCGCCGACCTTGGCTGTCGCCAAATGCAAAGTGCTCGCCGCCATCCAGCACCAACTGATACTTGTCCCCCTTCGGCAGCGCGGCAAACACTTTGCGACGCGCAGCCGGACTGAGCGTCGGATCGATCGGGCTGCCATCTTTCGTACCCGTCATGCAGAGGATCGGCTTGGTCAGATGCCCGAACGCTTTCGCCGGCTCCACCCCTTTGCCGGGCGACGGACTCATCGCAAAGAACGCATCGATGCGCTTGTCAGCAAACGATTGATTCAACGGGAACGTCCGGCCGGCCGCCGCCAGCGTCGTCACCGCGCCGTAACTGTGCCCGCTCATGCCGAGGCGTTCGAGGTCGAGTTTGCCCTTGAGCGGATGATCCGCCTGCTTGTTCCACACTTCGAGTTGATCGATCACGAACGGCACATCGGCAAAGCGCAGGCGCGAACTTTTGGCGCTCGCCGCCGCTTTCAGTTTCGCAAACCGCTCGCCGGGCCGGGCCGACTTCCAGACTTCGTTGTCACTGCCGGCATGCTGCATGAACACCGCCACAAAACCACCAGCCGCCCAGTGCTTGCCCAGATACGCATTGTTCTCCCGCGACCCGCCCAACCCGTGCGAAAACAACACGACCGGCTGAGCTTTAGCCGACTCGGTCAGATAAACCTTCACCGGGACAACACGCTTCCGCTTTTCATCTGTGGGCTCGAAACGTAATTCGCGAATGGATTCGGCTTCCGCGGATGCAACGATCGGCACGAAAAACAATGTTGCAATCGCAATTCCTGCAAAGACACGTGTCGGTGTTGGCATGAGATGTTCTTCCCGTATGAATCCATTCAAATCTACACATCGACAACACCAATAGTCTCAAATGAGCGGATATTTATTCAACGTTTAATGTTCAACGCTTAACGTTAAACGACGAAAGTTCTTAACCCTCACTCCTCCAACGGCCCCTTTTCAAAGTCCGACTTGTTCACCCAGCCCGCGTTCACTTTTTCGCCGGCCATGTAGCGTTTGTGGAAATTCCGCGTGCCTTTGTTGATGTATGGATAGCTCTCCAGCACGTCGCCGGCCCCGAACATGCGCGGGTCGCCTTCCGATTTCAACTTCGCCACCATGCGGGTTTCGAGTTCCTTCTTGAGCTTGGCGAGTTTGGGGTCGCCCGCCAGGTTTTTCACGCAGTCCGGGTCGTCGCTGATGCGGTACAACTCCTCGGCCGGTCTTTTGCCGAAGCAGAGTTGCCAGAACTTGGGCGCCTCACCGCTTCGGCGGAGGTTGAGCACGAGCGTTTTGGTGGGGCTGCCGTCGCAGTTGAGGTAACCGGTTTCCGGGTTGCCCGCCGGCCAGCGGTCCGGTTTGTAGTTCCGCAGGTAAAGGTAATCGCGCGTGACGATGCCACGGATGGGATAGCCCCAGTCGTTGGGGCGGCCGATGTCGTGACGTTCCTTTCCGATGACGACATGATCACGCCACGCTTCGATCTGTCCCGACTTGTCGCTTTCAAAAATCGCACGGAGACTATTGCCGGTGATCGGTTCCATGCCCTGCGGCGATTTCACGCCGGCGAAATCTAGAAACGTCGGCGCAAAATCGGCGAAGCTGACAAAGTCATTGATCCGCCGACCGGCGCCCTTGATCCCCTTCGGCCAACGGATCGCCAGCGGCAGACGATTCGAATGCTCATACGCCTGCCCCTTGCATCGCGGGAACGGCATGCCGTGATCTGATGTGGCGACCACGAGCGTGTTCGCCGCGAGCCCTTTGTCATCCAGCAATTTCAACGCGCGGCCGAGGTGGGTGTCGTAGTGTTCCACCTCGATCGAATAGTCGAGCATGTCGCCGCGCACCGTGTCGTTGTCCGGCCAGTACGCCGGCACGCGATCAATATCCGACAGTTTCTTGCCGTGCTTGATCCCGTTGCCGCGCAGAAAGCCGCGATGCGGTTCGGTCGTGCCCAGCCAGAAAAACCAAGGTTTGTCCTTGGGTGCTTTTTCCAGAAACGCACCAAAGTTGTCTGCATAGTCGTTGGCGTTCATCCCCGGCACACGGCGCTTGACGCTGTTGAACCCGACGCCGGTCATCTGCCGCTTCTGCCCCGGCTTCGACACCACCGCGCCCGGCCCCCATGTCTTGCCGGTCGAACCACAGAAATAACCGTCGGCGGTCAGCGCCTCGATGAAACTACCGAACTTCGCCGGGAAGTAATTCACATGGTTGCACGCGTCTTCCAGTTGCCACGAGTTCCGGCCGGTCAGAATAATCGCCCGGCAAGGCGCACACTTGGCGTTGGGCGTGTACGCACGATGAAACAACAAACCCTCTTTGGCCAACCGATCAAACGCCGGCGTCCTGATCCACTTGCAACCATAAGCCCCGGCATGATCGGTGCCCCAGTCGTCGGCGATGACGAAGAGGATGTTGGGGCGGGTGGGTTTGTTGGTGTTGGTTTGTCCGTGCGCACGTGGGGATGCCACGTACAGACACGACAGTACAAAGACGGCGACCAGCGCAAAGATCGATCGGTGGTCGAATTTTATGGGGTTGAATCGTTTCATGGTCGCATCTTACCGGCAGCCAATGTCTGAATTACGCAGGCGCCCGCAGACGGCGAAACAATTCGTTTGGAAGACTCCCGACCCTGTCCGAGCCCGATCCGATCCAAGCCTCGATCCATCCGAGCCGGGCACTGTGTGCCCGATGGCGACGCAGTCGCGTCAACATGGCGCTGCTTTCGGTTGAGTGGCGGTTTGAAACATCGCATCCCATTTGAAACATCGCATCCCATTAGTTGACGCCGCTTGGCGGCGACCGGGCACACAGTGCCCGGCTCGGAATGCCCGCTCAAACGGGAATCCACCGTCAACCCAAACGCATGGATTCCCGCCGCACGGGAATGACGGAGTGACTTGAATACTCCTTGCGGAATTGCGACTTGGGTTTGAGTTTTGTTTGGATTTCTGATACAATGGCCCCCATTCACCGCGCGATGTCTTTGCGCATTTCGACAGACCCTTGCTCGCCCCATCGCGACTGCCTTTCACACGGAGGACCACCGGCACGAAGAACCGATATTCAAACTCATTCACGGCTTGATCCCTGATTTCAAGCCATCAGCGATGTGGGGAAAATGCACCCTGACGTCAGGCGGTTTTTCCCTACATGGAACTTAAAGTATTTGATAATCATGATTTATCATCAATCCAGCGTGTCAGGGGGAGGGGTGTCAGGTGTCAGGGTTAAATTACCCAGGTGCGAATGTTGTCGCCCTGTCGGCATGAGGCGGCGGATGGGCCGGGATTACAATTCGGCGATGATGCGATTCCCCCTTTCGATCTTTCTGTCACTGCTGGCAATCCAACTGTTGGCGTTCGCGCCTTTCGCAGACGCGGGTGAAAACTGGCCTCGGTTTCGCGGGGTGAACGGGCAAGGGGTCAGTGCGATGCGCGTGCCGGCCAAGTGGTCGGACAACGTCATCCGCTGGAAGATCGCGTTGCCCGACGTGGGTCACAACTCACCTGTGGTGTGGGGCAAGAAGGTGTTCCTCAATTGTGCGGATGCGAAGGGTCATAAACGTCTGGTGATCTGCATCGACGGCGACACCGGCAATCAACTCTGGTCGCGCTCATTCAAGACCGACACGCACAAGAAGCACAAGTTCAACAGTTACGCGACGAGTACGCCGGCCTGCGATGCCGAGCGGGTTTACGCATGCTGGGCGACGGGCGGGCGGATTCAGATGGTGGCGTTGGATCATGCCGGCAAGGATGTGTGGCAGCGGGATCTTGGCCCGGTCAAGGGAGGGCACGGGTTCGGCGCCTCGCCATCGGTGGTCGGTGAGTTGGTGGTGCTCAACAATGACCAGGACGGCAACAGTTCGTTGATCGCGTTAAACCGCGCGACGGGCAAGACGGTCTGGGAGATTCCGCGGCAGAGCAAACGGCTGACCTATTCGACGCCGGTGCTGTTTGAGTCGGCCACGTCAGGCAAACAGTTGATCTTCACCAACTGGACGCACGGCGTGACGGCGATTGATCCATCGAACGGAAAACAATTGTGGGAACTGGATGTCTTCGCCAAGCCTTCACCGGAGCGTGCGATTGGTTCTCCGATCATTGCCGGGGATTATGTGATCGCAACGTGTGGTTTTGTGACGAAGAAGAAACATATCGTGGCAATCAAACCAAGCGAGCGGGCGGGCAAAGGAGGTGATCGGGCCTCGCCGATCATCGCGGCGAAGGAAATGTGGCGGATCGAGCGGTCGGTGCCGCACGTGCCGACGCCGTTGTTTGTGGATGGACTGGTTTACTTCTGGGATGAAGGCGGCGTGGTGACATGCGTGGAGTGGAAGAGCGGAGACGTGGTGTATCGTGAACGGGTGGAAGGCGTGCAGGACAAATTTTATGTTTCGCCGGTGTGTGCGGGGAATGTGATTTTCGGCATCGCGCGGGAAGGCAAAGTGATCGCATTGGCGAAAGGGCGCGAATTCAAAGTTCTGGCGGTGAATGATCTCGACGAGTTAACCAACGGCACACCGGCGATTGCGAACGGGAATATGTACGTGCGAACAAGCGGCCACTTGATCTGTGTGAAAGGCGAACAGGCAGCGAGCAGGTCTGGTCAATCCTCGGCGGCGGAAGCGTCGCGCGTTCGCAAGTTTGGAAACAAGTAAGCAATCAGAGGCCGCGTGGCGAAGATCATCATCACCAGCATCAACGGCCCGACGCCGAGGTAAACGCCCCACTTGCCGATCGATTCGACGGCTGCGGCTTCGTGGCCGATGAGCGCGGCGATGGGTCCAGCGACGAAGCCAATGCCGATCAGGCCTTCGTGCAAACCGCCGGCGTCGACGGCAGCGTTCTTCACCACCATCGCGTAATACAACGCGCAGTAGTAGGTCAGTCCCATGGCGACCCCGAACAACACTTCACCGATCAGCACGGCGGACAGATCGTCGGTGGAAACGATCAACACAAAGCCGGCCGGCACGCAGATCATGGAAGCGACGAGGGGCCAGGCTTTAAAGTGCCATCCGGACCAGCGCTGCATGCCGAAGAAGGCGACCACGCGCATGACTTCGATGATGGCGGAGAGCATCGTCGCGTGGCGCACAGCGACGTCGAGTCGATCAAAGACTTTGGGCATGACGGCGGCGAGGACGAAGTAGATCGCGTAGCTGCCGAACAGCAACCATCG
>JANQKH010000435.1 GCA_028281215.1 Phycisphaeraceae bacterium
CATCGCACGGTTCAGCGCGAGCAAAGACGATGAAACACACGGCCGCAAGCTCTACTTCCTGTCGGCGTCTAACGTGCCGGCGTACCGCGACGCGGCCAAACGGGATCAGCCCGTCGGCCAGGTGTTGATTAAGGAAGCCTGGGAACCGGAGCGCGTCAAATCCGGCAAAGCAGACATTCGTTACCAATTCAAAGACAGTTCGGTGACGGCCGGCCCGCACGGCATCGCTTACGCGGCCCATCAGGGTCAGTTGTACAAGATCGGCGCCAAGCACGCGTTGTTCATCATGTTGAAACTCGATGCGAAAACCGAAGGGACCGACAAGGGTTGGGTTTACGGCACGGTGACGCCGGACGGCAAGTCGGTGACGTCGGCGGGCAGGGTTGCATCGTGTATGGAATGTCACACGGACGCCAAGCGCGACCGCATGTTCGGCATCAAACTCGACAATCTGCAACGAATGGAAGCGATTC
Organism: Phycisphaeraceae bacterium; assembly: GCA_028281215.1. Lineage (GTDB taxonomy): Bacteria > Planctomycetota > Phycisphaerae > Phycisphaerales > Phycisphaeraceae > JANQKH01. The sequence continues at coordinate 474 of JANQKH010000435.1, forward strand.
GGAAAGTGAAGCCGCCGAAACCAAACGAGGAATTTGGCGAACGCCCGAAAGAATCCATTTTCGTCAAGCAGGATGGCAAGTGGATTGAAACGAAGACGCCGTTGAAGGGCAAAGCGTTTGGCCGCAAAGTTGAAGTGAAAGTCGTCGGCCGACTAAACACGGGCATCGCCGCCATCGGCGGGGAAACGACCGGCATCATCATCACTGCGAACGGCGTGACGTGGGAGGTCAAAGCGCCGCGCATGAGTAAACTTTGGAAGACACTCGAGGCGTCGAACAAGAAACTGATCGGGATTCATGGATGGGTCATGCGCGTCCGCGGCGTGGAGATCAAAGAACGCATCATTCTCGACGTGAAAGCGGTCACCGATCCCTTGAAATGACGGGCATGCGGTAAGATGCAGCGATGATCACACGCATCGCCATCGTGCTCGTTCTCTGTTTAAGTTCCATCGCGTTTGCCAACAGCGAGACATCCTGGGGCAGGCAATCCAGTTGGAAAGGATTTCAACGATTTGATTTCACGGTGGACACAAAACCATGCTACATCGTCGTGCCGAAGCAGGTTGCCGAAGGCAAGCCGTGGGTCTGGCGGGCGAGATTTCCCAACTACCATCCGGAGATCGACATCGAACTGCTCAAACGCGGCTACCACATCGCGCACATGAACACCAACGGCATGCTTGGCAGCGACAAGGCGCTGGACTATTGGGATCAGTTCTATGACCACATGACCGGCAAAGGGCTGGCGAAGAAGCCGGCGCTGGAAGCGGTGAGCCGCGGCGGCCTGTTCGTGTATCGCTGGACGGCGCGGCATCCCAAACGCGTCGCGTGCATTTACGCCGACACGCCGGTGCTCGACTTCAAGAGTTGGCCCGGCGGCAAAGGGCGCGGCGTCGGCCACGCCGGCACATGGAAACAAGTTTTGCAACATTACGGCCTCACCGAAGCGCAAGCCATGATGTACCGCAAGAATCCAATCGACTTGGTCAAACCGATTGCCGCCGCGAAGGTGCCGATCCTGCACATCGTGACCGAGAACGACCGCATCGTTCCGCCGGCGGAGAATACAATGGTGTTCTTCAAACGATACAACGGTTTGAACGGGGCACGAATGGAAGTGATCCGCGTGAAGGCAGGCACAGCCAAATCGAACGGCCATCACTTCACACTGACGAAGGATCACATCGATAAGGCGGTGAAGTTCATCGTGCAACACACGAAGTGAAAAATGTTTCTCAAGAAATGGCAGGCGAATCGATCACACGCCCATCGCGCCTGAGTCGTTCACTGTTCCGCCCAGGGTTTGACCCGTCCATCACCGGGATGCTCAACATGATGCCTCGCCAACTCCACGTAATGCGGCGCCAGCCAGCGCAGCCAGCCAAGAAAATCAAGCTCAGTCGCCAGCTCTCAAAGCTGATCAACTATGTCCAGTCCGTGCACTTCAATGGCTTTGAGACTGAAGGTGAGCATAATGCTATGCATACTTGGTCTTAAGAGAGATTTGGTATACAGCATCTTATTGTACACTGAACTTCCGCTAATCAGCCTTTGACATCATCTCACTTCCCCTCAAGAAATTAGACCCTCACTTAATCAGT
>JANQKH010000588.1 GCA_028281215.1 Phycisphaeraceae bacterium
ACAAAGCCGGCACGCGCCGATCGTTCACCGAGACCGATCTGGTCGAAGCCGGCATGACCTTCACGCCGCCGGAACAATGGCAAAGCAACAATCCCGGCATGGTGCCGGGGATCGTGCTTTACCCTGAAGAATACGCCCGCGATCGTGACGGTCATTTCAGCCTTCACCGCAACCGCATGATGGGCCGCGACCTGGTCATGACCGTCGTGCCGATGACCGAGAAGGGCGGCCTGCTCGAGCCTTCGGTCAAGCGGTTTTCCGTGGTCAACGAAGTCAAGAGCGGTTTCATCAACTACGACCAAGGTCGCATCTACGTGCCGTTTCACCTGTTGCAACGGATGCTGGAAATGCACGAGGTGGATGCGGACGGCGAGCCGGGCGGTGAGATTATTCCGGGCCGCGCCACGCAAGTGATCGTCCGCGGTAAAGCAACGATGACCGCCAACGAGATTCGCGAAAAAGTGAAGCAGATCGTGCGCCCGATCATCCATGAACATCCGGAACTGATAGTGCTCGGCGCGCGGACATGGGAGGAAGAACACAGCATGATCCTCGGCGCCGTCGAAAAGGAGAAGTTCCTGCTCGTCGTGCTCTTTGCGATCATCAGCCTCGTCGCGTTCGTGATGGTGATGGTCACGTTCTACAACATCGTGCTTGAAAAGACGCGCGACATCGGCGTGCTCCGGGCGCTGGGCGCGTCACGCAACGGCGTGGCGGGACTGTTTCTCGGATACGGCATGGCGATCGGCATCGTCGGTGTCACGCTCGGGCTTGGGCTCGCGGCGCTCATCGTCAACAACATCAACGGCATCCAGACCTTCCTCGAAGAAGACCTCGGCGGCATGCTGCATCACACGACCTTTGTCGCCGCCGGCATGCTGCTCGGCTTTGTTGTTCTGATCATCGTCGCCAACCTGAAAACACTGTCCGCCAGGATCAAATGGGCGATCTGGCTCGGGTGCGTCGCTGGGTTGACGATTGTTGGCATCATGCTTTGGTCTTTTGTCGAAGAGGTGCAATTTTTCTGGCAGTCGCGGTTCAGCATTCGTATCTGGGATGCGCAGATTTACTACTTCGAGCAGATTCCCGCCAAGATGAACATGGCCGAGGTCACCGTCATTTGCATCGCCGCGGTGTTGTCCAGCGTGTTCGGCTCCCTCGTGCCGGCCCTGCTGGCGGCGCGGCAGGATCCCGTGGAGGCGTTGCGCTATGAGTAACGTCGGCCGCAACTCGTCGCCGATCCTCGATGTGAAGGATCTGCACAAGCACTACAAGCTTGGCAGCCAGGACATTCATGTGTTGCGCGGCGTGACGTTACAGGTCGACCCCGGCGAATGGGTCGCCGTGCTCGGCGCTTCCGGTTCCGGTAAGAGCACGCTGCTGCATTTGCTCGGCGCGCTCGATCGGCCGGATGAAGGCAGTGTCGTGTTCAACCGCCAAAGCGTCTTCGATCAGTCGGTCCGCGCGCAGGACCGCTACCGTAATACGCAGGTCGGCTTTGTGTTTCAGCAATACCACCTGCTGCCGGAATTAAACGTGCTGGAAAATGTGATGATCAGCGCGATGATCGGCTCCAGTATGTTCAAGTGGCCGGGACGTAAAGCGGCGTTGAAAAAGCGAGCGCTCGACATCATCGGCCAAATGGGTTTAAGCGAACGTCTCAAACACCGGCCGGCGAAACTCTCCGGCGGGGAACGCCAGCGCGTCGCCATCGCCCGCGCGCTGATCAACGAACCGGCGCTGCTTTTGGCCGACGAACCCACCGGCAACCTCGACGCCGACACCGGCAAACAGATCATGGACGTCTTCGACAACCTGCACCAACAAGGCCAGACCGTCATCATGGTCACCCACGACGACCGGGTTGCCGACTTTGCGGATCGCAAGTTGAAACTGGATGAGAAGGGGCGGTTGGGGTAAGGCCTGCGTGATGGCACGATATTTACCAGCGCAATAAACAACCCCGATGCGTATCGGGGTTGTTTGATGTTGCGGTTGAATGTGCTTGCCGGTTCCGGCTGCATGCCGTCGTCGACGGGCGATCGGGAGAGATTCACTTCCGTCGCGTTTGACCATCCTCACCCGGCAGGACGTGGGGGATTGTTTCGAGCAGTTCGGTTTCTTCAAAGTGATCGAGGTCCAGCCTCATCGCTTCATCCTGCCGTGAGAACATCACACTGGCGGCGTCCTGCAGCAAATCCGCCAGCGGCGTCTGCTCTTCTAAACGCTCAATGACTTTGTGGCCGAGCAGACCCATCAGGTCAATGGTGACGGGCAGCACGTGTTCGCCCTGGTCCTGGTAGCCGGTCATCAGTTCTTTGTCGAACCGGTCCTCGTCCCAGTGAGACAGCGCCGTGCCGGAACCGCCTTCCAGTTCGACTTCCATGTGTTCGAGCGCGCCCAGTTTGGTCACCGCCTTGGCCTTGAACTGCCCTGTCGTCTTGCTGAACAGTTTCTGCCATTCGTCCCAACCGATGCCAAGGGAGTGGCCGATCTCATGGATGATCGTGCCGGCGATTTCATCTTCGGAAAAATTGGCTAGATATTTCGTATTGAATTCAACCCGGCCGTAACGCGTGCCATCCTTCTCATAGGGTTTGTAGGCGCGGGCGATGGTGAGGCTGTTCTGCGTAAACGTGCCCAGCCGGATGACAATGGAATACTTCGGTTCCAAGAAGCGATTCCAGAAGTTGCACGCCGTGCGCGCGCCGGTTAGGAGTTTGTCGTCC
>JANQKH010000595.1 GCA_028281215.1 Phycisphaeraceae bacterium
GCCATGAACCGGTTGCACTACAACCAGCCGGTCGCCGCGTGGAATGACATCTTGGCTGTGCACCGCCTGGCCGAACCCGTCGCACAGACCCCAAACACCATCGAGATGCTCGTCGCCGCCTCTCTCCGAGCCATGGCTTGTGATGCGACCATCATCTTCGTGACTCACGAGCACGTAAACCAGGCACAAGTAAATCGCTGCGCTGCTGATTGCCAATCACTAAAGCCTTTTCCCACGATCTATGAAGCCATCCACATCAGCGAGCGGACACACGCCCTCTCCGGTGCGATGTTTCTTTGGGAAAAGATGAAGACCAATCCGGACTTGGGGCCCCGGGCCGATTTGTTTCGCCGCTACGTGGACATCAATGTTGTCCTGAAACAATTGAACAATGCTTTCGATCAGAACGCCAACTACAGCAAGGAGCCTCGTCGAGCAGTTCGCATGCGGACGGAGTTCACCTACTGGGACGATTGGGAAGAACGGCGTGACGCCAGCCAGTTTGACTTGGACAACCCGGCCCAATGGTTCAAATTCCCCGACAACGCCACACCTCAACAGATGCGCGACCAGTTGACCAAGATCATGGCCGACGGCATTGAATTCACGATGGTCCCGCTATTGGGCGCCGCGGGACGGACACTCGATCAAGTCGAAACACGACGTCGCCTGTTGTTCGTCAGCCTGGCGCTGGAACAATACCGGCGAGCACAGGGGCAATACCCCGAGTCACTTTCCAAGTTGATTCCTGCTTACCTCAAGTTTGTGCCTGTGGATCCGTTTTCACCCGACGAACAAATGGTGCGTTATCGAAAGACCACGGACGGCTATCGCGTCTATTCCGTCGGCTTCAACGGCAAGGACGAGGATGGTCGACACAACCCACGAACCGATGACGAGATCGACGATGACTCGGCGATCATCGTGCCTGTTTCCGTTGAGGATTAGAACTTGTTCACGCCACCTGCGTTGCGGATGGCGATTACTTCTCCAGCGCCGACTCGACCGCTTTGCTAACTTTTTCATTGCCGGGATTCACACCCGTGCGATATCGTGCGACCACCTTGCCGTCGCGGCCGAGCAGGAATTTTTCAAAGTTCCAACCCACGTCGCCGGCGTCCGACGGGCAGTGGTCCTTCGACGTGATGACCTTGTATAGCGACGCCTGCTTTTTGCCCTTAACGTCAATTTTGGAAAACATCGGAAACGTCACAGCGTATTTCGCTTCGCAGAACTTCTTGATCTCCGCGTCGCTGCCCGGCTCCTGGCCGCCAAACTGATTGCACGGCATGCCGAGCACAACGAAACCCTTGTCCTTGTATTTCTCGTAGAGCGTCTGAAGGTCTTTGTATTGCGGCGTCGCGCCGCATTCACTCGCGACGTTGACAATCAGCACGACCTTGCCGGCATACGCCTCGGCGAGGTTGATCGTCTTACCGGTGATCGTCTTCATGTCATGATCGAGGGTGACAGGCAAGCTCTTCTTTCCTTTCTTCTCAGCCGACACGGCGGGAATGAAGGCCAAGGCTACAACAACGGGAATCAGGAACAGGGCGCAACTTCGCATGTGTGAACTCCAAGTGTGGGTGAACACAGCATCATACCTGAAGCCCGATTGTTTAGGCGAAGCCTATTGCACAGATCGATTCAAACCCTGCGATGGGAGCATGGCCGCACGTAAAATATATATACAAATCAACGTTCCGGAGCACGGCCATGAAGACCATTTTCGCCTTTCTTGCGTTGCTCGCTTGGTCCACCACCTTCACCGAAGCCGGCGAATCGAAACCAGCCGATGCCGACAACAGTTCTGTTCACACAACCATTCAACGGGGCTTGGAATTCGTCGGCAAGGAGGGCATCGCCTTCCAGAACAAGCAAGGTTGTATCACCTGCCACCACGCACCGATCACACTTTGGGCGCAGCGCGACCCGCAACAGCTCGGATTCAGCATTGACAAGGACGCCCTCAAACCATTCGAAGCCAAGTTGCTGAATAAGTACGCCAACGGCAAGAAGGGCCCGGACAAAAACAAATGGCGGCACACGCTGGCGGCTTACTTCACGCTGTCGCAACCGGACGACTGGAATCCATCCAACGACAAGAAACTGCTTGCAGCGATGACTTATGAATTTAAAGCCGCGCAGCAGAAGGATGGATCGTGGGTGGCCGCAAACCAGTTCAAGAGTCAGCGGCGGCCCAAAGGCGAACCGCATCTCTACCAGACGCAATGGAACATCCTCGCCATCCAACGACTGGAAAAACATGAACCTTCGTTGCAAGCGGTTCGAGAAAAAGCGTTGAAATATGTGCGACAGGCGCCGGCTGCGAAGACAACGGACACCCGCGCGGTACGCGTGCTGCTCGAACACCGCCTCGGTGACCCGGCCTCAACCAAAGTGCATCTGAAAAAACTGCTGGCGAGTCAGAACAAGGACGGTAGTTGGAGTTGGATCGCCGGCGAAAAAAGCGACCCGTGGGCGACCGGCGTCGTGCTTTATGTATTGAGTTTCCTAGGTGATCAGGTGGATGCCGAGAAAATCAAAGCTGCTCAAAGTTATCTCGCCAACACGCAACGCAAGGACGGATCATGGCTGACCGAAACGAAAATGAATCCGGAAAAACACGACTCCGACATCGCGACCTATTTCGGCACGGCGTGGTCAGTACTGGGTTTGGCGCGGACAGCAAACTGAAACCACCGCCCACACGTCGCTCGGTTACACATCCAGATTCTTCACCTCGAGCGCGTGATCTTCAATGTATTTGCGTCGCGGCTCGACATCCTCACCCATCAGAATGCTGAACAATTGTTCGGCCTCGCTCGCGGCGTCCCAAGTGACACGCAGCAGCACGCGATTTTCCGGGTTCATCGTCGTGTCCCAGAGTTGATCAGCGTCCATTTCGCCCAGGCCTTTGAAACGCTTGAGTTCGATGCCGTCCTTGCCTGCTGCGAGCACGGCATCGGCAATGCCCGGCAGGTTGACGACCGGCGTTTCACGCGCTTCACCTTTGCCGCTGGTTGAAACAAGCAAGTATCGTGTCGGCATCGTTTCGCCGGTGACGGACTCCTCCTGCTGCAAGGCGTAGTCGTCAATCGACAACTTCAATTCCGCCAACGTTTTAAAGAGTCGTTCCATGTCGCGGACTTCGTGCAATTCACTTCGCAGCACGGTCACGCCGCCACCGTTGTTTTTCCTGGATGCATTGGCAGCCACGCTGTCCGCTTCGCTGTCGAGCAGTTTGTGCTGTTCGAGAAACGTCTCCTCATCCGATTGCGACCAGTAGAAGTGATCACCGACCATTTCGGATTCACCGCCGATTCGAACCATAAAGCGCGGCAATCGCCCCTGCTCTTCCGGATCGTTGGAGCGCTGCGAAAGAAAATCTTCAAACGCCAATCCGCGTCGGCGGACGATGGACACAAGTTCTTCCAGCTCCGTCAGAGCATCAAATGCCAGACGTAACTGCGATTCGTCAAGTCGGGCCGTCTCATTGCCTTCATCATCGCGGATCACTAGTTCTGCGCCTCCCAGGCCGAGTCCGCTCAACACTTCGCGCATGCGTTTTTCGTTGAGCACGTACTCGCTCTTCTTGCCGCGCGAGACCTGGTACAACGGCGGCTGCGCGATGTAGATACGCCCTTGCCGCACCAACTCCGGCATCTGCCGGAAAAAGAAAGTCAGTAACAACGTGCGAATGTGCGAGCCGTCGACGTCGGCGTCGGGCATGATGATGATGCGGCCGTAGCGAAGTTTGTC
>JANQKH010000620.1 GCA_028281215.1 Phycisphaeraceae bacterium
CGACGAATCGGTGCTTGCGCGCCAACCGGTCAACCAATGCCTTCGAATCGGTCGGTGTGAACGGCGAGCCCCATGCGAACCAAGCCTGCTTGGCGTTGATCTTTTCGGTGTATTGAATGCGCGAACCGGATCGCTTGCCTTTGGCGGTGTGGCGCCAGGTCTTGCCATCCGTGCTGTACGTGGCGAACTGCGGCATCATCCAGCCGGCGGATAGTTTCTGCTTGCTGTTCACACCGAGATCGATGGTCACCCGTTGGCCGGGTTTGATCCCCCCCACCTTGACGTACCACCAGCACGCCCAACCGCGATTCGGTCGCGTGCCGGGTGTCATGCGGATCGTGCTCGTGGTTTGATCGATGGATTCAATCACGGCGGAACCGCCTTCAAATGCCGCCGTTGCCGTGATTTCACCTTGCGTCGAGGAAATTGAAACAAGGATCAGAAGCGTGGCGAGGTGCAATTGCATAGATGGATTGTAGCCGATGGATGATGCACTCAGCCGCGGCATCATTTTCACGCGCCGACCGGTTGTGGTTCACCAGCGTATTCCACGCGTTCGGTGGGATCGAGCAAGGTCGACCGGAACCCCAAGGTGTAGCAGAGGATGGGGATGATAAACAGTTGCAAAAGGGTGGCGAAGCCCAAGCCGAACATCATGGTGACAGTCAGCGGCTGCCAGAATTCACCACCACCGGCGATGTTCAGCGACAACGGCAGGAGTCCGCCGATGGTGGTGATGGTGGTGAGAATGATCGGCCGCAGTCGAAGTTGGCCGGCGTACACCACCGCTTTGCGTAGTGGGATGCCCGCGCGTTCGAGACGATTGACAAAATCAACCAGCACGATGGCGTCGTTGACCACAATACCCGCCAGCGCGACGACGCCGATCATTGCCGAGATGGAAAAGCTGAAGCCACAGATCATCAAACCAACCGACACGCCGATTAGACTCAACGGTACGCTGAAAAGCACAATCAACGGCTGAATGAAACTGTTCAGTTTCACCGTTAGCGTGATCATCATGAGAATGATCGCCACCACGATGGCGATGCTCAGGTCTTCCAGCGCATCGTCACGAATTTCCACTTCCCCGCCGAACTCGACAATCACATCATTGTCCGACATGAGCACGCGGTCATGACGGTTCAACGCGATGGCGTTCTGTTCGCTTTGAGTCAGTTCCGGCCGAAGCGCCGCGACAAGGTAGCGCTTCACGTCTTCTACGGTCACGCCTTCCTGCAATTCCGAACGAATGTTGATCACACGGCGGGTGTCATAATGCCGGATGACGTTCGGGCTCATCACCCGTTCGACGTCGGCGACCTGATCGACGTTAACGATTCGGCCGGTCCGGCTTCGCAGCGGCAGATTCTTCAGGTCCGTCAATTGATCGCGCTGTCCGGGTTGGTTGCGGATGCGAAGATCGATCGACTCCGCGGAACCGAAGTCAACTTCACCTACCTCCTTGCCTTCGAGCGCAAAGTTGACCGCTTCGGCAATGTCCGATGATTCAATGTCATACATCCGCGCTACCGAACGGTTCGGCTCGACCAGCAACTCCGGTCGCAATCGGAAATCGTTGGAGACGTCGAACACACCGGGCGTGCTCTTGAGCAATGCCTCCATCTCCGCGGCCCGACGAGCCAAATCCTCAATCGACACGTCTTTGTGACCGGCAATGCGCAACTGCACCGGCGCGCCGGAGGGTGGGCCCTCCGACGGGCTGATCACGCGGACAATCACGCCAGGCAATGGCGGCAGTTCGCGCTTGATCGCATCGCGGATTTCCTGCGAACTGCGCTGGCGATTCTCTGCCAGTTCCAGTTCGACGTAGACCATGCCGAACTCCGGTCCATTGCCGTTCGACACATCGAGACGAATGTTCAACGCGCCAGGCGAACCCATCGTCGTCACCGGCCTCACGCGCGGCGCATCGGGGCTCGGACGATACCACTCATCGGGGCGGACCGCGCGGAGCACGGCGGCTTCGATCTTCTCCGCTACTTCGGACGTCTTGTTCTCCATCGATGACCCGAGCGGCAGCTCGAAGTTCACCTCCACGATCGGCATGTCGGTTTCCGGAAAGAACTCGAGGCCGATGGCGCCCTTCTTGAACAACATGATCGGCGTGGCGATGGCAACCAAAGTCATCATGAGCACCATCAACCGGTGCCGCATCGCGTAACGAAGCATACCGCCGTAGACCTGTTTCATGCGGCTGGCGGAAACAGCGCGTTCCACATTGCGAATCTCCAGCTCTTCCGGGGTCAACTGCTGTCCGGATGTGCCGTCTTCGACGCGTTCGCGCTCCAGGGCTTTCATCCGCTTGGGCGACACCCGCATGAAATACACGCTGAGCATCGGCATCAAAAAGTGATCAACGAGCATCGCCGAACACAGCGCAAAGAGCACCACAATCGGCATTTGCTCCATGAAGTCGCCCATGACGCCGCGCAGAAGGAACATTGGCGCGAACGCGAAAAAGGTCGTCAAGTAAGCGCCGATTAATGAACCGCCCACCTCGTGGATACCTTTCTTCGCAGCGAGCAACGGCGGTTCACCCAATTCGCGATGCCGGAAAATGTTTTCGCCGACGATGATGCAGCCGTCCACCACGAGCCCGATGACCAGGATGGTGGCGAACATTGTCATGTTGTTGATGGCAATGTCCGGCGCAACGGTGCGTTTGGCAATCCACATGATCGCACCGGTGCCGAGAATCGCCAACGGCAGGGAGATACTGATCAACGTGGCGTTCCGCCAACCCAGCGCGAGCCAGAGAATAATGACGACCAGGACCGTGCCGTACGCGGCGCTCATCCCGAGTTGTTCGATCATGTAAGCGATTTCGCGCGCCTGCGACCGCACGGTGTTGATCTGCGCGCCGTCGTTTTCATGGTTGGCCACGAATGCGTCAACGACGTCCTGCACACGGTTCGCGGTCGACCAAACGTCGATTTCCGTCTGACCACGGGCGAGCAACACCACGGCGTCAATGCCGTCGTACTGCGCGATGCTTTCCAGTTCCTTGTTGCCCTTGCGGACGACGGCGATGTCTTGAAGCACGACCGGCTTGTCGCCATGCAAACCAACGGGCAGGTTACGGATCGCATCCATGTCCTTGAACTTGGAGGGCAGCCGGACGCGGGTTTCGGAGCCATCGCCGCCAGAGATCGTTCCGCTGGGTGCTTCAACGTTTCCCTTTCGCAGCGCGGCTTCGATCTGTTCGTAGGTAAACCCGTACAACGCCATCGTGTGCGGGTTAATCTCGATGAGGATTTCCTCTTCGAGACCGCCGAACACATCCACGCTGGAGATGCCGGGAATGGTTTCGATCTGATCCTGAAGTTTTTCGGCAATGCGGCGCCGTTCGATTCCGTCTTCCCCGCCGGCCACGACAACCTGAATGATGGGCCAGTTCTCGAAAGCCACGTCGTTGATGATCGGGCCGGGGTCGGACCGGGCAAGCGGCGGGAACTCGCCCTTGATGCTGGTAAACAAACTTTCGACGTCGCGTTTGGCCTC
>JANQKH010000627.1 GCA_028281215.1 Phycisphaeraceae bacterium
AATCGCAAGGAATGTTGCGGGTCATCGAATCCAAGGACGACTTGAATTCACACTGGCAATCCACCTCGCCGGACCAGGCCGCCGGACCGCTCGGCGTCATCCTTTCCATGGAAGGCTGCGATCCGATCACCGCGCCGGCGGAGGTCGAACATTGGTTCGCCGCCGGCCTGCGCGCCGCGGGACCGGTGCACTACGGGTTCAGCCACTACGCCGCCGGCACGGGTGTGACCGGTCCGCTGACCGACCAAGGCATCGAACTGCTCCGTGAGTTTGAACGCGTCGGCATGATGCTCGATGTGACGCACTTTTGCGACCAGAGTTTTCATCAGGCACTCGACCTGTTCAACGGCCCCGTGCTGGCCAGCCATCACAATTGCCGGGCACTGGTACCGGGTGATCGACAATTGGCGGACGAACAGATTCGACGTCTGTTCGAACGCGGCGCGGTGATCGGCGTCGCACTCGACGCATGGATGCTCTACCCCGGCTGGCAGCGCGGCATCACGCAACCCGACGTCGTGAGCATCGAAGCGGTGGCCGATCACATTGATCATGTCTGCCAACTCGCGGGCAACGCTTATCACGCCGGGATTGGCAGCGACCTCGACGGCGGCTTTGGCACCGAGCAAACGCCCCGCGACCTGAACACCATCACCGACCTGCATCAACTCGACGCGATTCTCCAAACGCGTGGTTACAGCGATCCTGACATCGATGGGATTTTCTATGGCAACTGGTTGCGCTTCTTCGGTGAGAGCCTGCCTCAAGATTCCGCTTAAGAATGCAGGAAGGCATGAAGTAGACTTGGTGATTTGGCGGATGCGCGGTGCACTTTGTACCTTTCTATCTTTCTGCTTTCCCGCCTTCCTGAAAGGACCACTGCATGAGTGACCGTGAACAGAAATTGGAGTCGATGGGCTACCCGCTTGATCGCGTGCCGGCGCCGGGGGCGATTTATAAACCGGTCGTGGTCGACGGCTCAACGGTGTACGTGTCCGGAGCCGTGCCCTTTGATGGCGACACCGTGGTGAGCACGGGCAAAGTGCCGTCGCAAGTGAGCCTGGAAGACGCCCAGCAGGCGGCGGCGTTTTGTGCGGCGAATCTGTTGCGCGTCGTGCGGGTCGAACTCGGTTCGCTTGACCGCATCGATCGCATCCTCAAGCTGTGCGGCTTTGTCAACAGCGATGCCGACTTCGCCGAGCAACATCTGGTGATCAACGGCGCGTCCCAACTGTTCATCGATGTGCTGGGCGAAGCAGCGGGCATCGGCGCCCGCTCCGCACTCGGCATGGCGGGTTTGCCTTTAAATTCAAGCGTGGAACTGGATCTCGTGCTCAAGTGCAAACCATAGCGAACACTTGGGCATGCCACATGCGTCGATCATTCCGGACGTTTCCACGTATACAACCCTTGAACCGCACGCACTGAATCACCGTAACATCCAATACCTCAGCCCGCCCAAGCGTGCTACAATAAGTCCGCCATTGAGCCGATAAGACCAGTAACTCGATGAACTTTCGACGACGTATCCCGAAACACTTTGCCATCCTTCTGACGGTCTACTCCGCCGGCTGGCTGTGCATCGCGCCTTCGCTGGTCGTGTGTATCTGCCATCACGGCGACGTGACCGCGTCCCGTATACACGAACAGGCGGGTTGTTCTGAAGCTGAGCTCGTTGGCCATGCCTGCCACGTGGGTCACCTGGCTCACCACGCGCACCATCACGGTCATTCCCATCATTCGGACGAGCCGCATCATCAAGGCGACTCCGATGGTCACCGCGACCTGCCGTTGCTCGATGATGCCCGCATTGAACAGGCGCCGTCACTGGCGCTCGACGCTCCACTCGCAGGGGAGGTGGCTTGGTTCGAGGTTGATGATGCTGACGCGGCGCTGGCTCAACCGTTAGTTCAACAGCACGATCGCGGCCCACCACGCACCGTTTGCCTTGCCCTTCGCAGCATTGTTCTGCTGACTTGATTTCCACCGATCCCAGATTTTTTCCGTGAACCGGCATTCCGGTTTCTGTTGCTGTGCGCTCGCCAGGAGCGAGCGCGGGATCTGTGGAGATTCACTTTGAAAACGACACGATTTCTCATCGCTCTGTTGAGCGCGATCGTGACAGGCTGCCAGTCGTACGAGCCGATGATACTGGACCTTGGCGCCACCGACGATGCGATCGCCCGGCGCGACATTGGCGGAGAAAACGCGGCCGCCTTTGCCGAACGACTGCGCGCGTTAAACGTCGAAAGCCACGCCCACTTCGATCCGTCCGACGGCGTATCACTTGGCGAAGCCGAAGCGATCGCGCTGATGTTCAACCCGAAGCTGCGCGCGGCGCGCCTCGCCGCAAAGGTGCCGTTGGCAAGCGCGCACGAAGCCGGGCAGTGGGACGATCCCGAACTGGATTTCGACATGCTGCGCCTCACGCGCGGCGGCGATAACCCGTGGATCGTCGGCGGGTCGCTCAAGTTCACCATCCCCTTGTCCGGCCGGCTGCCATATGAAAAAGCCGTCGCCTTCGGCCAAGCAAACCAAGCGTGGCGCGAGGTGCTCGCCAAGGAATGGCGGCTGATCATCCAACTGCGGCAGGCATGGTTGCGATGGTCGCGGACGCGGCAACACATCGCGTTGATCGATTCGCATCTGAGTGATCTGGACACCGTGTATGACCTCGCTGCCAAGCAGCGTGAGTTCAATCGAATCAGTGTGACCGACCTGCGCGTGTTGGAACTCGACCGCCTGAACATGCGCGGCCAACGCGCCTCGCTGGAAGCGACTTCCACGCAACAGACGATGATGATCAAGTCGCTGCTCGGCGTGAAATCCGATGCGATGCTGCTCCTTCAACCTGCATTGAATATTCGGGCGCCGTCGCCTTCGGTCAGCGAGCAGGTCACGCAATTGCGCGAAGACAACGTGGATCTTGCCATCACCAGGTCGGCATTCGACGCCGCCGACCGGGTGCTTCAGTTGGAACTGCGCAAACAGTACCCGGACCTGCACATCGGTCCCGCGAGGCGCCTTC
>JANQKH010000629.1 GCA_028281215.1 Phycisphaeraceae bacterium
CGCCGAGGCCGACCGGTTGGGTTACGTGTACCTTCGCGCCGACGGCATGCATGAAGAGGCGTTACTCAGCGCGGGCATCGACCGCGCCAAGGGATTGGCAACGTGTCTTTCCGACGATGCGGACAACGTGTTCGTGACGTTGACGGCCCATAGTTTGAACGACCGGTTACACATCATCGCGCGGGCCGAAGCATTGCGGACGGAAGCGAAGTTGCTACGCGCCGGTGCCAGCCGGGTGATCAGTCCGATGATCATCGGCGCGGGGATGGTGACGCATCTGTTGCTGAATCCGCAAGTGGAGGAGATGCTGGAACTGGACGGCAATTGGCCTGATCTGGAAGTGACAAAATTGAACATTCACCGCTTTCCCAACGCGGTGGGCAAGCCGTTGCGGGCGTTATATGACGATCTGGACCGCCACGTGATGGTGGTGGCAAAGGTCGGTGTGGATGGCGTGCAGCAATACAACCCGCCGATCGACCAGCTTCTCAACGACGGCGACGAAATCGTGGTGGTCGGGCCGGCGGGTTCGATCAGCCAGATCACCAACGTACTGGACAAGGCGGCATAACCGAACCGCAAGGTATCGCTGATACGTATGATTCAACACCGTCCATCGCACGCTGGACCCACTGGAATGGACTCATGAAGACCTGTTTTTCGACCTTCGCCTGCCCGGACTGGGATTTCAAACGCATCGTTCAAGCGGCGTTGGATTACCAGTACGACGGCATTGAGTTTCGTTGCGACGCCGGTCATGCGCACGCGGTGGAACTGTGGGCGTCGGACAAGGAGCGGGCGAAGATTGCCGAGCGGATCATGATGAACCGCCTGGAGATTCCCGTGCTGGCGACGAGTTTGATGTTGGCGCGGGAGGATGTGATCGAACAGGCCGCTCGCCGGATTCAGTTGGCGCATCAAATCGGCGCGCGGGCCATTCGCGTGTTCTGCGGCAATCCGGAGATTCCAATCACCGATCACGAGGTGTACCTGCTGGCGATTGAGAACCTTCGCCGCATCGCCGAGATCGGCGAGTGGGCGCAGATGCAGATTCTGGTGGAGACGAACGACCGTTTGCCGACGGCAGAGAAGGTGGCCGACGTGGTGCGCAAGGCGAACCACGAAGGGGTCGGCATTGTGTGGAACAACCTGCACACCTATCGCAAAGGCGAGTCGGTGTCGGAAAGTCTGGCGGCGTTGAAGGGTTTGCTGCGTCACGTTCATTTTCATGACGGCCGCAACCTGCGCAATGAATCGCGAATCACACCGATGGGCGAAGGCGACATGCCGATTCCCGAAGTGTTCGCGGGGCTTTTGAATTCAGGCTTCGACGGTTACCTCAGCGGCGAGTGGTTTTACGATCAGTACGGTGACACGCCGGAGGATTCACTCGAACGTTACATGGTGGAGATCAGCGCGTTCGGCCATCGACCGGAGGTGGTCATCCTATGACCTGAACGCGGTTCGGTTGCGTTGGAGCAATCGGCCGCCGATCGCAAGTGAATGAGTTATAATCCCTCGTCTCCAATCCCATTCAACGGAAGGTGCATGGATGCGCCGCAAAACGCTTGAACAATTGAAAAAACTTCACCGGCATCTGATGATGCGACGATCGTTGGTGATCGGTGCGGCGGTGTTGTTGATCGCCGGCGGCGTGATCGGGTTGATCGGCCTGACATCGGGATGCGAATCACAACCACGCACACCAACGCACCCGAGCGGCGTGGCGGGCGTGCACGGCGAACCGACGGTGCGCGTACGGATTCGCCGATCGATCCCTGCGGTGACGATTCACCATCCAGGCGGCGTGCTGGTCGGCCCGGTGCAAGGCGGTCAGCCGCGACGGATCGGAAGTCCGGTGCGAATCTCACATGACGGCAATCAGTTCGTGATCGCCCCGCCAACCGGACAGGCGTTGGGCTGGAAGTTGGATGTGCTTCGGGTCAGTTCGCCGAGCGGGCAGGCATTGCGGATTGATGATCAGTCCTTTCCAAACGTGCTGATGATTCACGCGCGGGGTCGGGCGGCCAACACGCCGACGACGTTGGACGTGGTGAATCATCTGCCGATGGAGCAATACATTCCCGGCGTGCTGGCGCGGGAGCTATACGCGGATTGGCATGAGGAGTGTTTCCGGGCGCAGGCGATTGCGGCACGTTCGTATGCGATTCACAACTTGGGCAACACGCGAAGCCGACACTTCGACCTGGAGAACACGCAGGCGAGCCAGGCGTACATCGGCGTGACGCGGAATCAACGGGCGTTGAACGCCGGCGCGTCGACGCGCGGCGTAGTGCTGGCGTACAACGGACAGGTATTGCCTGCGTATTACTCGAGCACGTGCGGCGGCACGGGACAGGACGCCGCAGCCATCTTCCCGAACGCGGTTGACATTCAACCGTTGCAAGGCACACAGCGAGGCAGTTGGTGCAAAGCGAGCAAGTACTTCCGTTGGAGCGTCACACGCAACACAAACACGCTGGCGGCGCGGATCGCGGCGTGGGGCCAGCGCGGTGGATACACGATCAAGGCGTTGCAAGGCATCCGCGAGGTGAAGGTGGCGGCGACCAATCGCGTCGGTCGGCCGACGCAGTTCGTGATTGTTGACGGCAACGGTCGCTCCTTTCCCATCAAGGCCGAACGCTTGCGATTCGCCTGCAATCACGACGCACCGAACCTGCCGGCGATCACGTCCAACACGATGGTACGCAGCAGTCATGTGTCGGTGAACGTATCGGGCAATCGCGTGACCATTTCCGGCGCGGGGTACGGCCACGGCTGCGGCGGATGCCAGTACGGCATGCAGGCGATGGCGCTGGAAGGCTATCAGGCGCCGGGTATCCTGGCGTTCTACTACAAAGGTGCTGATCTGCGCAAGGCTTATTGAGTTGCGGCCTGCGTTGCATCTGGTAGCGCGACTGAATGACACAACGTGTGCACAGCGCCGGTCGGGTGCAGTTCACTGGCCATCAGGTCAATCGCTGACACGCGCACCACACCGAACGGCGTCAGGCGATGCCGATCGAACCAATCGAACAGCGAGACCGGCGGCTTGGACTTGACGCGGGCCAACGTGACATGATTCTTCCATGGCTTCGGATCCGGCGTAATGTCCAATGTCGCAAGCCAATTCGATAATGATTCCACGATGCCATGCAGCGGTTGATCGTCCGTGGCGCCGGCCCAGACAACCGACGGCCGCGCCGGTTTGGGGAACGCACCAACGCCGTGTAAAGGCATGTCGAATGCGTTGGTGTCGGCGACGCTCTGAATCATGGCGTCGACCAACAACGGTTCGATCGCGGGATCGACGGCTCCAAGAAAACGCAGCGTGATGTGCAACTGCTCGGCCGACACCACGCGCACCGGTGGTCCGATGTCATCCAATTCCGCCCGCGCCGACAGCAGCGCGTCCGTGGGCGTGAACCGAACAGCAATGAACAGGCGACTCACAACAGTTCTTCCAAAGCAGCGAAGATCATCACGGCGACTCGTTCTGCAACGCTTCGAGCAGTGCTTCGTCGACGCGTGCCTTGACGGTGCGCCGATCGAGGCCGAGTTTGCGGGCGGCGGCTTCGTAACTTCCCGTCTGCGCGTAGACAATCGTTACGTATCGGCGAATCAGATCATCTGCTGAGATTTCCCCTTCAAGCATTTCGTCCGCGATGCGCGTGCGTACATCACCGACCGCTTCACGACCATTGGGATGCTGAGGCCGATACTCTTTTCGAATCATCACATTCTTGATGCACTGTTCGAGTTCCCGAATGTTGCCCGGCCAAGCATAATCGAGGCCGAGGTGATTCTCGATCCAATCGACCACTTCGTCGGTCAGGGTTTCGGCTTCGTCACCGGCCAACCTTCGGGCGATGAACAGCACAAGGTTGGGCAGTTCTTCCGGCGAATCAATCAACTGTTCGGACAACGACGGTGTACGAATCATGTCAGCACACAATCGGTAGAAAAAATCCTGCCGAAATCGCTGTTGCTGCATTTCCTCCATGAGGTCACGGTTCGTCGCGGCCATGATCTTGCCGGAAAAGTGCAGTGTTTTGGTATCGCCCAGTTTCTGGAACGTCCGCGTCTGAAGCAGGCGAAGCAGCTTGACCTGAATCGCCGAGTCGAGTTCGCCGATCTCATCGAGGAACACGGTGCCAAGCGGTTTGCACAGCTCCAGCCAACCCGTGCGGTCGGCGACGGCGCCGGTAAACGAACCGCGCCGATGGCCGAACAGTTCCGACTCGATCAACGTCGGCGACAAGGCCGACAGATTCAGCGCATGAAACGAACCAGTGAACTCATCGCTGAACCGTTGTGTGCCTGCATCAAACGGAATGTAGCGCGACAGGGCAATCGCCCTAGCAACCAGTTCTTTGCCCGTGCCGGTTGGGCCGGTGATCAGCGTGGCGATGTCGCCGAGTTTGTTGAACAGTGCGCGGCGGTAGCGCGGCATGTCATGTGTGAAGATCGACTGCCACACCGCAGCCCGTAACCGCGCCGCCGGCATCGAACCACCCACAATATTGCTGAAGATGTGATGGAACGCGCGACGGAGTTGAAAGTAACATGCGAACAGGTGCGGCACTTCATCCCGCGCGTGCAGGTTCACACCCGGCACGTCCAGCAAACGCATCGCGTCCTGCTCGAACTGTTCATAGAACTTGACGCGACCCGTCGCGCCTTTGTCCAGTGCGTGATCGAGCAACTTTTGAAAAGCGTCGCGGTAACGGTGGTACAAGACGAACAGTATCAGGTCTTCATAAAGCCTGGCTTCGTCGTCGTTCGCTTTCACGCCGTCGCGTAACCGATTGAGCAGATCGTCGGCGAGCGGATCAACGACCTTCTGCAACTTGACGACGGCTTCCCGTTCGCGTTCCACACCGGCGCGAAGGTTCCACACCGACACCCGTTGCGGCAACGCATCGCCGAGCACCTGCTTTTCCAACTCAATGCGCTCAGGCAGGAAGGGATTACAGTAACTCAGACGCGAAAGCGTCTCCAGGGTGGCGCGTTCGTTTGGTTTCAGAAACCCCATGGTTTGAATCGCAAAGGAAGCTCAAAGGCAACGCAATATTCTACCGCAAGCTCAGCATGTTGCGCAATGGCCAACCTGATCATGTCCTTGCCGATAGAATGCATTGCGTTCATCACAACGGTATTGAGAGGAAACCGCCATGCGTTCCGTACCTGTCATCACCATCGCCGCGCTCATGTGGGCCGCGGCTGCGCCACACGCCGACGGAGCAAAGCCATCCAAGGGTGTCATGCCGCCAAAGGACGCCGTGGTGCTGTTCGACGGCAAAAGCCTCGATGCATGGACGCGCGACAACGGCCAACCTTGCGCGTGGAAACTCAAGGACGGCGCGATGGAAATTACACAGGGTGGCGGCAGCGCGGTCAGCAAGCATGAGTTTTCCGCCGGCCGGATTCATCTCGAGTTCAACCTGCCCAAAGACGGCAAAGGACACGGCAACAGCGGCATTTACATTCATCGTTTGTACGAAGTACAGATTATTGACTCGTTCAACAAAAACCCGTACAAACCCGGTCAACAGTGCGGCGCGCTGTACCAAGCCTACCCGCCCGACAAACAGGTGTGCAAAGCGCCCGGCGAATGGCAGACGTATGACATCGAGTTTTCGGGCCCCAAGCTGAACGATGCGGGCAAGGTCGTCAAACCGGCGACGTTCACCGTCTGGCTCAACGGTGTACGCATCCACCACAACCGCCAACTGACCAAAGGCACAGGCGCGGGCGCCAAACGGAAGATGGTGAGCAAAGGATCACTGCTGCTTCAGAACCACGGCGCTGCTGTGCAGTTTCGCAACATCTGGATTCAACCCCTGGCAGGTAAAACGAAATGATGGAATCACGTGTGAAGTTCGGTTGGATGACCATCGTCGCGGCGTGCTTGTTCGTTGCATCCATAGCACAAGCGAATGATTCGCCTGCGCCCTCGGATGTCGGCTCGATTCGGCGATACCTGTTGCAATTCAAGCCGTCAGCCGAGCGAGACAAAGAAATATCGGCATTGATCGAGCAACTTGGAGCCAGCGCGTTCACCGAGCGCGAAGCGGCAATGATGAAGTTGAGCCAACTGGCCGTGACGCCGCGGCGGTTGTTGAACAAGGCGCTCAAACATGATGACGCCGAGATTCGCCTCCGCGCCAGGCAATTGTTGGAGCGAGCAGGTGACGACGATGTCCAGCGGTTGCAGGCCGTGTTATCAACGATCACGCGTGACAAGTTGAAGGGCCTGGCCGCCGACCTGATCCCCGCGCTGGAACACGCGTCGAGTTTTCGGCGATCGGCAGTCCGCGCCATGACGGCTACTTCGTCAGCCAAGGACGCCGAGGTGTTGAAGGCGGCGTTGCAATCCGACGTCTCCATTGTTCGCGAAGCCGCGCTGACCGCCGTGGCTGAACATCTTCCCGCTCAATCGGCACACTCGGCCAAGCAGTTATTGAAAGATGATGATGAACGAGTGGTTCTCGCCGCCGCGCGGATCCTCGCCAACCAGGGCGATCGCGCCTGCCTTGCCGCGTTGATTCGCCTGCTGGAGGCTGACGCCTTCGAGGTCCGCCTCGCCTCGCTGCGCATCCTTCGCTTCGTGTCGTCCAAAAAGTTCGGCTACTCGGCCGACCGCGATCGGAACGAACCCGCAACAAAGAAAGCCATCGAAGCCTGGGAAAAGTGGGCCGGCACCGAAGGCGCGAAAGCGAAGCTTCGCTTTCCACTCAAACTCGATGATGTAATCCAACTTTTCAACGGCGTCGACCTCGCTGGCTGGCAACCTGTAATCACCGGCGTCGCCTTGAAGGAAACCGACGTGTGGCAGGTCAAAGACGGTAAGATCATCTGCAACGGCAACGGCAACGGCTACCTGCGGACCAAGCGTAAACACGTCAACTACAAACTTACCGTCGATTACCGTTGGCCCGGTCAGGGCGGCGACAGCGGTGTATGGATCATGATGCCCGGCCCGGACGCGCGCACACCCGTGGGCCTGGAAGTGCAACTGCTTAACGACAAGGCCGGCGATTTTTGGGCGCTCGGCGGGTTCACCTGCCAGGTACGCGGTCAGCGTTTGAGTGGTTACGGCCCCAAACTTGCGGCATCGAGCGAAAAGAAACTCGGCGAGTGGAACACATGCGAGTTGACCTTGCTCAACGGCAAACTCACTGTGAAGATCAACGGCGTCGAACAAAACAACGCCACCGACTGCCCCAAAACACCCGGCCACATCGCGTTGCAAGTCGAAGGTGACGCCATCGAGTTCCGGCGCGTCGAACTGCAACCGCTGGGCGATTGACGACTGTTGAACGTCGTCACGTCACACATGTCACCGTTCGTAACGCGATGCTCTTTCCATGTTGACCCGTGACTTGGAATACGATCTACCGCCGGCATTGGTCGCCACCAAAGCGGCTGAACCGCGCGATGCGGCGAAGTTGATGGTCGTGCGGCGCGATGCGGACTGTTCCATTGAACACCGTCACGTGCGCGACCTCGCGACGAACATTGGCGAATCAACCGGCATCCTGCAACCGGGCGATCTGCTTGTGTTCAACCAGTCACGCGTGCTGCCGGCCTTTCTGGAAGGCGTGCGTATGAACACGGGCGGCCGCGTGACCGGACTCTATCTCGAATCCGCCCAGTCCACTGCGGACCACGCCGTGCGATGGCGCGTCATGCTCGAATCGCGGGGCAAACTGCAAGTGGGCGAACACATCACACTCGATGACAACGCATCACTGGAGTTGATCGAAGGCGAAGGTGGCGGCCAGTGGATCGTTGCGTTGCATGCGAACACCGACACGTTCACCGTGCTCAATCGCGTCGGCCAAACGCCGTTGCCGCCCTACATTCAAACGGCGCGGCGCAAGGCGGCACAGGCGGAGCGTACACCGGAAGACCAGGAGCGATACAACACGGTTTACGCCACCGATCCCGGCAGCGTCGCCGCGCCGACGGCGGGATTGCACTTTACGGATGAATTGCTCGCTTCACTGGACGCCGTGGGTATCGGCCGGGCGTTCGTCACGCTACATGTCGGGCTGGGCACGTTCGCGCCGGTACGGGCCGAGCGTGTGGAAGAGCACAACATTCACAGCGAATGGATCAACGTGCCGGCGGCAACCATCGCCGAGCTTAAGGCGACGCGCGACGCCGCCGGGCGGATCATTCCAGTCGGCACGACCACCGTCCGCGCGCTGGAAAGCCTGCCGGACAACTGGCGGGATGCGGAACATGCCGCCGGATACTCGACCGATACTTCGCTTTACATCACACCACCGGAAGATGTGAACGCCGGATATCCATTTCGCTTCACGGATGCGCTGATGACGAATTTTCATTTGCCGAGGTCAACGCTGCTCGCACTCGTCGCCGCGTTGCCGAGCGTCGGACTCGCACGGTTGAAGGACGCGTATCGCGTCGCAATTGAAAACGAATACCGCTTCTATTCGTATGGTGATGCGATGATTGTGCTGTAGTGTGCGAACCAGTACAGTGGCACAAACACCGGGTGCCTGTTTTACGCCGGCTCCGGCTGACGGTGGGTTTGCAGTTCGACCATGTCGCGGTAGCGGCCGGAGCTTGCAAGCAGTTCGTCATGCGTGCCCTGCTCGATGATGCGCCCTTCGTCAATGACGAGAATGCGGTCCGCGTGGGCGATGGTTGACAAGCGGTGCGCAATCACAAAACTCGTTCGCCCGGCCATCAGTTCCTGCAGGCTGGATTGGATCAACCGCTCGCTGTCGCTATCGAGGTTGCTGGTGGCTTCATCAAGGATGAGGATGCGCGGGTCGGCAAGCAACGCGCGGGCGATGGCGATGCGCTGGCGTTGTCCGCCCGACAGTTTGACGCCGCGCTCGCCGATGAGCGTCTGATAGCCGTGCTCGAACTCGCTGATGAACAGGTCGGCGTTCGCCTGCCGCGCCGCATTGATGATTTGCTGTTGACTCGCGCCCCGCCGACCGTAGGCGATGTTCTCGGCGATCGTGCCATCAAACAGGAAGATGTCCTGCTCAACGATACCAAGCAGCCGGCGGTAACTTTCGATCTGAATGTCGCGCAGATCGACGCCGTCGAGTTGCACGCTGCCTTCGATCGGATCGTAGAACCGCGCAATGACGTTCGAGAGTGTCGTCTTGCCGGCGCCGCTTGGGCCGACAAATGCGATCATCTCTCCCGGCTGTGCCTCAAACGTAATGTCGTTGAGCACGACCTTGTCGGTTTTGGGATATTGGTATCGCACGCCTTGCAAGGTAATGCGACCGCGGACCTCGTCGGCGTTCAGCCGTTTGGCGTCCGGCCGCGTCTCCAGTTCGGTCGGTTCGCCCATCAGGTCGAGCACACGATCCAACCCCGCGAGTCCGTTCTGGAATCCGGTCGCACTTTGCGCGAGCAGTGCGAGCGGGTTGACCGGCACCGATGGCGAGCAGATAGAGCACGCCGATGGATAAAAGCATGGGCAGCATCAATGCAATGACTCCGATCTTTTGTCCAATACTACCCCAGC
>JANQKH010000647.1 GCA_028281215.1 Phycisphaeraceae bacterium
CAGCATGGGATTATTTTTCAAGGCTGTCGTGGAAGGCCAAGGCGCCGGGACGGTGAACGTCGCAAACGCCCTCGATACGATCGACAGTGATGACACGGGAGGCACTACTGGTGGGGCGAGGACGCCTGTTTCAGGTGGAACGACGCACATTTTTCTGTGGGTTCGTTTTTGCTCGCATTTCTATTGCTTGTGGGGCTGCTGGTCGGGCAGTATCGACTGCGGGACCTGCGGACAATCAATATGAAACCATACATGGCGTACTCATCCATGGATTCGAAGTGCTGCTCGGGCTGTTCATCGGAATGATCACGGGTGAAGCGATCGGCCAGAAGTCGTAATCATCCGCGGTCAGGTCGCAATGTGGCGTGAACGCGGACAAGTCGTTGCAACGCGCGGCGGCGAGACATTTATCATCCATTACTCGTAAGCGTCAGGAGGAACAACATGGCAGATGTTTCAATGCCATCGGAAATCGTTCAGTTCATGCGAGATCAGAATTGGGGCACGCACCACATCCATTGGCATCTGGTCCGTGTGTGGGATCTGGTCGACGATGCGGCCCGGGCTTGGGCGACGGATCAGGGTTGGTCACGTTACGACGTGCAGGAAGGCGAGGAAGGCAACGGGTTGGAATTTCTAGCGATGCATCGGGTGATGGTGCGCATGCTATTGGATCGATTCCCTGCTCACTCGTCATTATTTGACGGGTGGTCGACCGTGCCCACCGATCCGGCGGACCCGCAGGATCCATTGCCCAACGGCGCGACCACGCCGTTCCATCCCAACTACACCACGGCGCTGGATCGCCTGGAGAATGATTTGGATACCTTCGACGGCGAAGACTTGTTCGGCACCTACATTGAAACAACGTTACGACCGTTCCCGAACGATCCTGACCGCCGGGCGTCGGACAACTCGTCCGGCATTCATAATTACCTGCACAATCGATTCGCTGACCCCGACAGTGACATCAACATGGGGAATCCGACGGTGAATATCGAGAACGAACGCTTCTGGCGTCTGCATGGCTGGATCGATGCGCGATGGACGGCGTATCGCACCGCGTCAGGCCGCAGTGAGACTGATCCGCGATACCTCAAAGCTCTGGAAGATGCCGAAGCACACATGTCCGTGCCCACGCCCGACGGCGAGTTGGCGCTGTTGGTCACGGATGACGAGCATCATCATCACCCGACCCATCCGGTTGAAGTGCCGCCTCACGTGCTCCAGTCGATCCTCGATGTGCTTTATACCTGTGACGTTGAATAGAAGGGCAAACGGTCCGGCGTGCCCGGACGCATTGGCAACATGAGTTTCCGTTCCCTTTCCGTAAAAACGGGATCTTCGATTCTGCGAAAAAAACCCGGCCGCACACGACCGGGGTTGGATGTTCTGCTTGAATAGTGTTTAAGCCGGTGACGGGATCGGGCCGCCTTCGAAGTCCGGTGTGTCGTTGTCCGGTGAAATGACTTTGTCCGGTTCGTCCTGCTTCTTGTCTTTTTCCGCTTTGAGCAGATCGCTGATGGTTGATTTCTTGAGGCGTTCGCCCTTGAGCACTTTTTCGACTTCGTCGCGCGTGAGCGTTTCGTATCGCAGCAGTGCCTGGGCGAGGCGTTCGAGTTCGTCGCGTTTTTCGACGAGCATGGATTCCGCCATCTGGTAGTTGGTGTCGATGATCGACTTGACTTCTTCGTCGATCAGCCGCGCGGTTTCGTCGGAGTACGCTTGGTGTGGCTGCTCCCACGGGTTCTGGCTATCGTCGGTGCCGTAGAGTTGGAAGCCGAGTTTGTCGCTCATGCCGTACTCGGTCACCATGGCTTTGGCGATGCTGGTGGCCTGTTTGATGTCCATTGCCGCGCCGGTGCAGACGTCGTCGAAAACCAGTTGCTCGGCGATGCGGCCGCCATAGGTGATCCGCAACATCGCCAGCAGTTGCTTTTTGGAATAGTTGAAGCGATCACGTTCGGGCAGGTTGTAGGTCGCGCCCAGCGAAGGCCCGCGCGGAATGATTGTCACCTTGTGCAACGGCTCGGCGTCGTCCTCGTACATCGTGATCAGTGCGTGGCCGGCTTCATGATACGCCGTGCGCTCGCGGTCGGATTCTTCAAGTCGCAAACTCTTGCGCGCCCGGCCCCATCGGACCTTGTCACGCGCCTCTTCGAGATCTTCCATCTCGACGAAGTCCTTGTTCTGCAACGTCGCACCGATCGCCGCCTCATTGATCAGCGCCGCCAGGTCCGCACCGCTGAACATCGGCGTGCCGCGGGCCAACCGTTCGAGGTCCACTTCCGGACCCATCTTGATCCGTCGGCTGTGCACCTTGAGGATTTCATACCGCCCACGAATGTCCGGCAGCGGAACCTGAATCTGCCGATCGAATCGGCCTGGTCGCGTCAGCGCCGGGTCGAGCACGTCGGCGCGGTTGGTCGCCGCGATGACGATGATCTGATCGTTGGTCTCGAAGCCGTCCATCTCGACGAGGATCGCGTTGAGCGTCTGCTCGCGTTCATCATGGCCGCCGGTGGTAAAACCACTGCCGCGCTTGCGGCCGACGGCGTCAATTTCATCGAGGAAAATAATGCAGGGCGAATTGTCCTTCGCCTGTTTGAACAGATCGCGCACGCGTGAGGCGCCCACGCCGACGAACATTTCAACGAAGTCACTGCCACTGATCGAGAAGAACGGCACATCGGCTTCGCCGGCGACGGCTTTGGCGAGCAAGGTTTTTCCGCAGCCGGGCGAACCGATCAGCAGCACGCCGCGCGGCACGCGTCCACCGAGGCGCAGGAATTTTTTCGGGTTCTTGAGGAATTCAATGATCTCGCCGACTTCATCTTTCGCTTCCTCGATGCCGGCCACGTCGTCGAGCGAGACGGTCGAGTGCTCTTTGTTCATGAGCTTGGCTTTGCTTCGGCCGAAGTTGCCAAGCATGCCGCCGCCACCCGCCGCGCCGCGGATCGAGCGGAAGATGAAGAAGTAAATCAGGAAGAGGATGAAAAGGATCGGCCCCCATCCGATGAGCAGTTGCAGCCAGATGCTACCGCCCGGTTCTTCTTTGATTTTGACCTTGTTGCCTTTGATTTCGTAGAGCGTTTTGACCCAGTCGTCTTTGGTTTGAAGGCTGATCGCCATTTTGACGCGGTAGGGTTTGCTCACGTCGCCGGGGATGCCTGCGGGGTGTTCATCGTCGAGGATGCCGACGATTTCATCATCGCGCACGATGACGGCTTCCTTGAAGCGGTCCTCGGCGGCCCAAGTCATGAATTCGGTTGGGCTGACTTCCTTGGCCTGGCTTCCCGCGCGGGTCATGACGAACAGGAAGAAGATCATCAGGCCGCCAATGACCAGCCAGCCCATGATATTGCGGGACATGAACGGCGGAGGCGGCTTTTGATTGGGATTGGGCCGCCGGGGGTCGTCGTCGCCGTTGCCGCGGTTGCGTTGCGGATCAGGTTGGTTCTGCTCGGGCATCAGAGGGTCCTTATCGGGCGTCGTCGCGTGGAAATCCCTGTCGAAGCCATGTGGGACGCCGCCAGATCGTGCATTCTATCGACTACCAGATCATTATCGAGCACATCGCCGCGCCAGTGAACCGCAGCGCCGATCTGCCATACGAATCATTGGCGTCATCGGTTTGGATGACCAGCAGTCGGCCGGCGTTTCAACGGTCAATCCTGCTGGTCATGCTGGTTCTGTTGGTCTTTGATCGCCTGGACCTTGGCGATGTTGCGAAAGACAACGAAGTAGATCAGGAACAGAATGAAGAGGATCGGTCCCCAGCCAATGAGCAGTTGGATCCAGATGCTGCCTTCGCCGGATTCTTCGCGGATCGTGATCAGATGATGCTTCGTATCGAGAAGCCGTTCGACATAGAAGCGTTTGGTTTGAAGGCTGATGGGAAACCGAACCGGGTCACCTGCACGTAGTTCGACTGGGAAACCGCTGGTGCCTTCGGG
>JANQKH010000771.1 GCA_028281215.1 Phycisphaeraceae bacterium
GCCCACCCGAGCAACCAACACGCCCCGCAACATGTTCGCCTGCATCCGAAGATGCCCTACTTTTGTTTCGCGCCAATGGTGGCGGGAGATTTCAAACTGATGCCGGGCAAGCCTTACGTGTCGCGGTTCCGGTTTGTGGCGTTTGATGGTCAGCCGGATGGAAAGGCGTTGACGGTGCTTCGCAATGACTTTGCAGGAAAGAAGTAGGTCCGGGCCTGCCCGGACACGTATTGCGATGATGGTTTCATTCCTGTCCGGGCAGGCCCGGACCTACGTCACTTCAGAGCCTAGATTCATGTTTCGTTCTTTTGCGTCAGATCCACCAAATAGTTGATAATCGGCTTGCATCCAATCCAAAGCAAAATACCGCCAATCCAGACATTGCCGCCGAATAGCGTGAGTCGCAGTAGCAAAACATCAATCGCCAAGATGATCCACGCTGCAACAGCCAGCCATATTCCCCACGAGGGTTCAGGCCGGGGAGATTCCTTTGGCTTTTCACTCTGTTCATCGACCACTCGTCGAAACCTATCCTTTGATCAGTTAGAAAACTCGATAGGACCATGGATCATCTGGCTTGTAGTGTCGTAGGGTCCGCCATTGGCAGAAGCCGATTCGTGTTACAGCGTCCGCGGATTGCGGACCCTACACCATCACTTCAACAAATCCCCACCACTCCGATCCGGAATCACATGCACACTGCCATAAACGTCATGCGCGATCGCATCGCCGTCGGCTGAATCGAGATCAAGTTTCACGCGAATCTGCATTGATGGTTTCAGCTTCGGAATCTCCAGCCACACCGACTTGCCGTCCTTCGACAAGTGCGCGGCTTTGATATCCACATCGTCGCGGCCGCGCTGGCCGTTGCTGAGTTTGAACTCCGGCGAACCATAGTTCTTCGTCCACTTGTAATCCCACTGTTGCACCTGGTAGCTCTCGGTATCGACAGCTAATTCTTTGTCGATCGGATGGGTGAAGGTGAGGACGATGCCGTCTTTGGCGGCTTTGAAGGCGACGGGGGCGTGGACTTTCCTGCCGGTGTGGCGGATGCGGTAGAAGCCGCCGGGGTAGGTTTGGTTGGAGCTCCAGCCGAACAGGCCGCAGGCGTAGAGTTGGCCGTCGTCGGGATGGAACCGGCCGCGCATGATGCCGGTGGGGAATTGGCCGATCAGGCGGTGGAATGCGCCCTGCACGTAAACTCTTGGATGCAGGCCTTCGACCATTTCGTACATCACGTTTTGAATGTAACCCGTGCCGTAGCTCAGCGAGATGAGCGAACCTTTCGGCAGGCCCCATTTATCGCTGGTGACGTAAACCTGCTCGGCCGGCGAGCGGTCGATCGACTTCGGCAACCAGACGATCGGACGGTCATAGTCTTTCGGCTTTTCACCCATGTGGTACGAATACATGTTCCCGCTGAAGCTGCCTTGCCGCACGAGGTTGATGCGGTTGGCGGGCATCCAGTGGCCTTCCTGGTCGGAGGTGAAGAACGTGTTGTTCGGCCCGACACCGACACCATTCGCCGCGCGGTAACCGTTGGCAATGATCGTTGTCTTCTTGCCGTCGGGTGACACTTTCAACAATGTACCGTGATGTTGCACGAGCGAATCGCGCGCGTGCCGCGCGCTCTTCGCGTAATAGAAGTTGCCCTTTGCATCGGTCTGCAAATCCATCGCGAATTCGTGGAAGTGTTCGGTGACCTGGTGGTCATGGTTGAACGCTTCGTAGTAGTCTGTTTCGCCGTCGCCGTTGAGGTCGACGAGTTTGGTGATCTGG
>JANQKH010000776.1 GCA_028281215.1 Phycisphaeraceae bacterium
GCGTGAAAGTGTCATCCTCGGCCACGCCCGACCAACCCTGGCATACGGCGTCCAGCTTGATCGCGCAAGGCGAATCGGTGTGCGCGGTCACGCGACTGCCTGCGGACGCGCCATTGCCGAAGTCACTTCAGATTTCGGGCATGCGCGACGGCAAAACGTGGAAGCAAACCATCAACGTCAAGCCGACGAAAGACAACGCCGGCTATCTCCCGCGATTCTGGACCAAACTCGAAATCGATCGCCTTCTCGCCGACGACCGCAACAACAACCGCGATCGAATCGTCGAACTGAGTATGAAGAACTACGTCATGTCGCCTTACACGTCGTTGCTCGTGTTGGAAAACGATGCAATGTATGAACAATACAAAGTCGACAAGGGCAGAAACGATCATTGGGCCAAGTACCCCGCTCCGAAGCATCTGCCCCTAACCGGCACGGTCTTCGCCGGCTACGAACGTATCGGCGCGCTCATGTCGGATGGCAACTACGACGAAGCCGTGAGACAACTGTGGTCGGACTACAAAAAGGATGCCGCGAACCCATATGTGCATGTGTTGCTGGCGCGGTGCTATATCGCGCAGGGCAAGACCGAAGCCGCCAACCGAATGTTGCAACAGGCACTGACGATCGATCCCGACCAACCCGACGCCAAAGCCATGCTCCGGCAGATCAACATGGCTGACGCAACCGAGGTGGATACGCTTGAACTGGTGAGGAAATTGGTCGTCCAGGAACGCATTGAAATGGGCAGGCAGGCCGAAATTCAGGAAAACTATCGGCTGGCGATGGAACACTATCGCTATGTGTTGCGAAACCTCGATGAAAACCACGCCGAAGCCAGATCGTTGCTTGCGGCGGCGCAATTGAAGTTCGATCGCCTCGCCCCACCCTCGCGACCCATCGATGTCGCGACCGATGAACTGCGCCTGCAAGCCCAGCGCGCCGAGGCCGAATACGACGAACTGGTGGACAAAGCCAAATCACACGCCGAACGGGGCAACTTTGCTTTGAGCGAACAAGCGCTTCAGGAAGCCAAAATCATCATCGACCGCAACATCAGCAGCCTCGGCCACGCGCGATATGGGGAACTGCGCAGCGCCGCCAATGCCCTTTACGCCGACGTCTCCGCCCGCCGGCTCGAAACAGATCGTATCGCTATGGAGAAGCAGGCAAGAGAAGACGCCGGAGCGGCCACCAGACGCCGACTCGAAGCAGAGATCGAAAAACATCAGTCGATCCAGCGTCTGCTCCGCCGGGCACATGAGCTGCGCAAAGTGCAGCAATACGACCGCGCGTTGCAACTGACCAATCAAGCCTTGTTCCTCGATCCGGAAAACCCGGCCGCCAGTGCGATGAAGATGATGATGGAGGACGCCAAGATCGTCGTGCGTACCCGTCAGTTCATCCGTGAACGCAACCGGCGGTTCGCCAACCAGCGCATGGAGAACCTCGAAGCCACCATCCCCTACAACGAACTGATCACCTACCCTTCCGACTGGCCCCAGTTGACCGCGACCCGCCTGAACTCGCTGCTTTGGATCAGAACCAACACCGAACTCAACCGACGCGTAGCCGACAAATTGCAGGAACCCCTGCCCGTCAACTTCGACGCCAACAAACTGGTCAACGTGATCGACTATTTCCGCAACACCACCGGCGTTAATTTCTTCGTGAACTGGTCAGCCTTGGAAAGCGCCGGTGTTGAGCAGGACATGCCCATCACCCTTCAGTTGCTCGACGTATCCGCCGAACGGGCACTACGCCTCACCCTGGCCAAAGCGGCAGCCAAAGTGAAAGGCGATAGTGTTACCTATCGCATTGTCGACGGGGTCGTTCACGTTTCAACACTCGCCGATCTTCGCGGCTCAACTGAAACGCGCGTCTACGATGTCAATCCCCTGATCCAACTCGAATCGGAACCTTCCAAACAGCAAGCACAATTGGAAAAACTCATCGCCATCATCAAGGCAACCACTGGCGAAAAGGATCTGTGGGCCGACGACCACGCCCGGTTGCGCGAGTTAAACGGCAATCTGATCATCAAAGCCGGTCGGCACCATCATGCCGAAATCGATCGGCTGCTCATCGCCCTCCGCGCCGTCCGCGGGCTGGAAGGATCATCTGAAGCCGCCGACGTTTCCCCTCGAGACATTGGTGAGATCACTCGAAAAAACACGCGCATCAAGCAGATGCCGACGGCCGATTCAAAATCGATCAGCCCATTGGAAACCACGCTTGCCGCCGTCCAGTTCTTTGTGAGCAGCGGACAGGTCGAAAAAGCGGATGCCCTGCTGCGACCACTACTCGACGATTCGGTGATCGCCGAGAAACTCGAATCGGCATACTGGCGGCTCGGCGCGGGCATCGCCGATGCGCGAGGTGATCTCACACGCACCATTCGCTATCTCGAACGCGCGTTGGCGATGGAATACGCGAATCTGGACGGCATCATCGATCTCGAGGCAGCTAGGCGCGACCATCTCCAACTGCTTGATGTCTATGAAAGCCTGATCGCGGCGTATGAAATCGCCAAAGAACAACCGTCGGCAGACTTAGTCCCAAAGATTGTGCGCACCGCGGACAGGCTTCGCATGATGGACCCCCGTCCGCACGAAATTTGTCACCGTGCGGCCGTTCTGTTGAAACGCATGGGACGCAACGAACTGGCATGGGACTACCTCACCACGCCGATTGCGGACCAACCCGGCGAAGCCGCGGCATGGGTGCTGTTCGGCGAAGCATTGGAATCGTTCGGCAAACACGATCACGCCATCCTCGCTTACCGCACGGCATTCGATCTGGAACAGTCGAATCCTCAATACCTCATCTATCAGATGCGCCTGTTGAATCGCGTGAAGCGAATCGATGAAGCCACCACGGTCGCACAGCAAATCCGCGACGGCCATTGGCACGGCCGCTTCTTTGAGATCATCCAGGAGGCTAAGTTGTTCCTGCGTGCGAATCAGAAATGAGTGGTTCCGTCTTCACGCCGCCACACGTCTTCGTCGCGTGGCGATGATGCCGCCAGCCATGATGATGAGTGTTGTGGTTGTGGGTTCTGGGATGTTTTGTGTGGGGTTGGGGACGGTGAGGGTT
>JANQKH010000730.1 GCA_028281215.1 Phycisphaeraceae bacterium
CAACAACCGGTGGTGTCACGCTCCCGGCATGGTGCTTTGATTTCCCGCGCGGCGTGCACCGCGCAGACGGCAACTGAGAATGTCCCATCCGGTCAGACATGGCTTGTTAGCATACCAAATTAAACCCGAACCGTCAATTTGAGAATCAAGGTCACCGTTGCGCCGAATGCGGTCATGCGATCAACGGCCGCTCGATTATGATGTGGTGGTGGTGCCCAAAGCGTTGTGCAATCGTTCACGTATGGAGAATACGATGGCCCGGTCATTCTGTCTGTTGACGTTGATGTGGTTGATGCTTGGAAACGCGCCGGCCGTGGTGCTTGGCGACACGGCGGACTTTGCTCCCCAGTTTTTTGCCTTTCGCAACGGCGTCAGTTTTGGCTCGCTTGAAAATGAAGCGAAGACGCTCAAGCAACTTGGCTATGACGGCATCAGTCAGGTCAAGCAAGGCGGGGCGCATCTGGCTCAGCGCATTGCGGTGTATGACAAGGCCGGGCTTAAGGTGTTGAGCATTTACCTGAACGTGGATGACAAACCAATCGACGAAGCAGTGGTCAAGCCGATGGCGAATCGCGGCGCCATGATTGAATTGACCGTGCGGAAAATGACGCCTACCACGGTAGCCGCCGTGCGTCAGACCGCGGAGATGGCGGGCAAATTGAACATCAAGGTGGCCTTGTATCCGCATCATGGTTTCGCCGTGGCGAAGATGCCGCAGGCGATGGACCTGATCAAGAAAGTCGATCATCCCAACCTCGGCGTGATGTTCAACCTGTGTCACTTCCTCAAAGGTGAAAAGGCCGAAGACATGGAGAAGGTGCTCAAAGCGGCGGGTTCACGCCTCTTTGCGGTCAGCACATGCGGCGCCGACATTGACGGCAACAACTGGGGCGAACTGATTCAAACGCTCGATCAGGGCGACTTCCCACAGGAACGGTTGTTCCGTGCACTGAAAAAGCTTGGTTTCAAAGGGCCGGTGGGTTTGCAGTGCTACGCGGTGAAAGGCGACAAGCGAACGAATTTGCAGAAGTCGATGACGGCGTGGAAGAAAGTTTTGAAGAAGTTGTAAGCGATAAAGTTCGCTTGACGCATACGGTGTGAATCGCTTCCTCTGTTTCGTGCACACCGATCGCCGGGACAGCTTCCCCCGGCATGCCGGGGGCTATGTCGAGTGTCAGAACTCAATCACCAGCGCGCCGTAATATTTGAAGTCATGTTCTTCATCACCTTTGTCGGGTGTAGCATCGTACTCGTCTTCGGCGCCGATCTTCAGACTCAGGCCATCGAGGAAATTGAGTTTGTACTGCCACCAGATCTTGCCCTGGATGCGAAAGTCATCAACGGCTTCGAGGCTTGGGTAATACGTCAACTCGCTGCCAAGCGTTTGGCGCTTGTCGATGTTCCACTTGGCGGCCGATCCGCTGAAGATGGCTTCGGGGGTCCATTCATCGACATCGCCGAACTCGTGAGTTCCGCCGAGTCCGGCCCGGCCGATGACCTCAAATGTGCCGTCGTCAATAAGGGTGTATCCACCGCCGCCATATGCACTGATGCGGTGTTCCCATGAGCGGAACTGATCGTATTTGTATTCGCTTCGCGCGAAGAGGAACCATGGCGAGTCTTTTTGAAGCCAGTCGCGCGTGACTTTGACCTCGGCCTGGTTGCGTTTCGTTTCGCTGTCGGTTCGGCCGAGAAAATACTGTCCGCCAATCAGCCAACGGTTGCGGCCGTCCTGCTTTTTCGTCGCGAACCGCAAATAAACATTCTGTGTTTCGCTGTCTCCGCCGGAGCCGTTGAGACCGAGTTCCAGTTTGGAGTCCCATTCCGCGAGGAGGCGCGCCATGGCATTGGGTTCATTTTTTGGCTTGATGATTTTGTCGGCATTGTCGGGCGCGTTAGGTGCTTCGGGCGCCGGCAGGTTCGGCGTTGCCGGCTGGGGCTTACCCGCATCCTTCGCCGGTAGCAGGTCGGCGCTGATCACTTTCACATTCTCCACGGGCAACGTCAATTGGCCGAGCACGGCATGCTCCAGGACGACCTGCCCGTTTGCATTGGAGATCAGCCGTCCGGACAGGCGGTCGCCGTTGATCAGTTCGATGGTCTCGGCGTGCATCGTCAATGAGAAAATACTGATGGCCAAAACAGAAGCCAGCGTCGTTGAAATTTTCATGGGATCACCGTGGGGTTACTGCTTGAGATTCAATGATCGAGGGAGGGATGCGAGGCGGGTATCGGGGGCGAACTCTTACCTTAGCCGGCAATCAAGCGGTGTTATCTCATATGATACATTGCTGAAATCGTTGATTGATCGCCAAAAACCGCGATTATTTCCTTTTCTTGGCCAGATACCGACCTTCGATTTTCAACACATCACCTTCGAGAATGTGCGTGTATCCACCTTCCAGCGTGACGGTGGTTTTGTTTTGCTTGACGCACTTTTTCGTCCAGACGATCTGGTCACCGTTGCGGAGAATACATCGGCCGTCGGGAAGAAATTCGCGCGAGTACGTGCTCAGGTAATGCCACTTGCCGAGAATGGCGTGGCCTTTGAGTGAGACGGCCGGGCGGTTTTTGGGATTCTCGATCACGGGCACGGGGATGTCATCCAGTTTGATGGACAGTTTGGTTTCCTTCGGTTCATGGACGCGCAAGCGGAGGTTTTTGAATTCAATTGGCGCGCCTTCGGATTCGAGGCAGAGAAAGCCGAACGCCGGTTTGATCTGGTTACCGCCGGAGACTTCGTGTCCGTTGACCCAAAGTCGCACTTCGCCGTCGATGGCGCGGACGTAGTAGTGGTTCCAGTTGTTGATGCCGAGCGATTTGTTTTTGGAAGGAAAACTGCGTCGGCCGTTGGGCGCGACGGGCGGGATTGGTTTCATGTGAACCGACCCGACGGGAAAGACGTCGCCGTGACAGGTGAACCAGTCAGCCTTTTTGTTGAACTGTTTTTCGTATCGTTCGGTGTAACCAAGGTCGAGCACCTGCACCTCGATGCCGTGCGGCAGTCGTCCGTGGCCTTTGGCGAGGCTGACGATGGACTGCGGTTTGGCCCAGACGAAGACGCCGGAGTTACCGCCGTGCTGTTTGTGCATCCACTCGCAGGAGAACTCGAAGTTGGTCAGCGGCTTGTGATATCGAATCACGCCGGTGGGTCGGCCGGTGCAGAACGCGTGGCCGTCCTTCCACGTCCAAGTGTCCTTCCAGCAGTTGACGTTGC
>JANQKH010000747.1 GCA_028281215.1 Phycisphaeraceae bacterium
CAACAACCCGACCCAATCCAAGCCGGTTGTCCAACTGCCCGGCGTGGGCGCCTCGCGCGGGCGTATCCACCAGAACAGCAACGCCACCACCAACGCCAACCAGAAACCAACGATGCCTTCAGCTCGATCGTAGCGACCGGATCGCTGTGCGACCGCAGGCACGATCTCGGCGACCGTGTTTGCTTCGACATCAGACACCACCTGCGCGATGCGCTGGCGCTGCTCAACCGTGATGCATGACGCTGTTTGAGGCATGGTTTGCTCAACTCACCACAATTCACCACGAACCGCTGGCCCCGCCGCCCCCGGAAGAACCGCCGCCGAACGAGCCGCCGCTGAATCCGCCACCGGAACTGCTGCTGAATCCGCCAAACGACGAACCACTCGAACTGCTGCCAAAACCGCTGAAA
This sequence comes from Phycisphaeraceae bacterium, assembly GCA_028281215.1. Classification (GTDB taxonomy): domain Bacteria; phylum Planctomycetota; class Phycisphaerae; order Phycisphaerales; family Phycisphaeraceae; genus JANQKH01. Next base: position 411 of record JANQKH010000747.1, read on the forward strand.
AACCCGCTGCCACTGTCATCATCATCGTCATCGAAGAGACCGATTCCGAACGAATGATCATCGTCACGCCATCGCCGTCTTCGTCGGCTATCGGCACTGAGTACGGCGATGACATAGATGATCCAGCCGAGGATGCGAAAAAAACCGGACCAGAACATCCAACCCAAACCGCGCTGTCCGCTGCGCACGAACGACACCACACTCAACACCGCGATCGCGCCGATGATCACCATCAGCAGAATCATGGCGGTGTCCGGCGGACGATGCCGGCCTGACTGACCAGCGGCATCCTTGGCATAGTTGGGCTGTCGGCCGGCTGGGGGTTTATGGTCTGTCATGTCATCGATGAAGCCGGGCTCACCGCCGCGCCGCGCCAGTTGATCGAGTTGCTGCACACCAAACGTGATACCCGCGCTGAAGTTGCCCTCTTTGAATTCGGGGATGATCCAGTCGTTCATAATGCTTTGCGCAGCAGCGTTGTATCGATGTCCCCAGCCGCGTCCGAACTCAATCCGCGCCTTGCGGTCGTACTTCGACACAAGCAGCAGGATGCCACGGTTGGCCGGCTTGCCATCGACCTGTTCATGGCCGATGCCCCATTGATCGAACAGCAACGTGGCGAAGCTTTCGATCGACAGTCCACCGCCGCCATGCTCTTCCATCGTTTCGATGGTCACCACCACGATGGGAACCGCTTCGTCGGTGAGCAGTTGATCACACCATGCCTTGATGGTGGCGGCGTCTTCCGCATCGATCATGTTGCCCACATCGCGGATAAACGAGCGCGGGCCCGGTTGTTCCAGCTCCAGCGTGCGCGCCGGCGATGTGGACGACAACATGCCGACGAGCAGAAGTGCCGTCATGATGCAGCAGCGATGAAAACGATTTTGATCACAACCCATGCGCGGTTTGCCCCCGTTCCGGTGTGTTGAATTATCCGGTAGAGGAGGACACAGGTCAATGTATGGCAAACATATTCATCCTTCCGCAAGCCATGGTGGTTTGTTCAACCGTGAATATGCGCAGCCCTGTAGATGTGCTACGGGCAAGCGTCTTGCGATAACCTGATTTCACCGCAGCGCCAAGGAGCCAAGACGAAGAGAGAATGATTGCATGGCTGACGATCGGCGATGCTCCGGATTATCTGCCCGGCTTGATCGTGATCAGTTGTTCGAACATCTCCAACTGTTTGTTTTCCCACACATGGAGTTTGGTCACCGTACCGGCGATTTCGGCTTTGACGGTCAGGCCGTCGACCTGTTCCTGTTACATGGCCACCATGGCTTCGCCCAGTCGCAGGGCTTTTTCCATTTCTTCGATGTTGACCTTTTTCTTGGCGTCGATCTTGCCTTCGCCGGTTTGATTCTGCAGTACCTTCAACTCCGCCACCATGGTACGCGCTCCGTCCAGTTCCGTTTTGGCCTTTTCGAGATCGCGGATGATGGACGGGTTGTGGATTTCGATGTGCACGACGCCGACGTTGACCTGATCACCTTCCTTCACATGAACTTTCACCACCTTGCCGTCGATGATCGTATCGATGGTCACCGGATCGTTGCTGTAATCGGAATCATTCTCTTCACCGTTGGACGAATCACCGCCACCGCAACCAGTGAAGGCGCAGACGGACAACACAACAATGGCGAGTCGGCAGAACAGCGTCAGTGGTTGGGTTGATCGGTGAAGCGAATGCATGGGTTAATCCTTCGGTGGTGAATACCGCATGAAGAGCGGGTCGCCTTGGGTGAGTGCCGTGCCGGGTTCTAGCCCGCCCCATTGGACCCATTCATCGAGTTTGCCGCGACCGCCGTTGGCGTCGAGTTGGTCTTTGTAATCACAGCCGAGGCGTTGCCAGATTTCCTCGCACTTGGTGGGCATAATGGGCCAGAGGAGGAGGGAGGCGATACGGAGGGCTTCGGCACAGTTGTAGAGGATGGTGCCGACTTCGGGGAGTTTGGATTCGTCCTTGGCGAGTTTGAAGGGTTTGGTTACTTCAATGTAGATATCGATGTTTTCAATTATGTCTCTTGCCATTCTTGCGACATCCGAAAGGTCTAATACTTCATAATCCTCTTGGATGGTCGTGACATTGCAGTCTGAGGGGTTTAGGTCAACGACGGCGCGTAGGTTTTGATACGGAATAGATTCATCACTTGCGTTCGGAGATTGCGCGATGGCATTGCAATATCGCGACGTCATATTGACTACTCGATTAAAGCAATTCCCCAACGTATTCGCCAAATCGCTGTTATACACCTCAATAAACTTTGCTTCCGCAAAGTCACTGTCTGTTGTCCCCATCGGCCCATTGCTCGCGAGAAAGTATCGCAGCGCATCCAGGCTGAACGTTTCGACGTAGTGGTCCAACTTCTCCAGATCAATGAAATTTCCCTCGCTCTTGCTCATCTTCCGGCCTTCGCTGATCCAGAAGCTGTGCGAATAGAGCAGTTTCGGCAGCCCGACCCAGTCAAATCCGTCGAGT
>JANQKH010000754.1 GCA_028281215.1 Phycisphaeraceae bacterium
GATTTGATCTTGTAGGTGATCATGGTCGCCGTCGGTGGTTCCTCGTCCGCCGCAGTCGGTTTTGAGATCGTCCGTGCCCGCATCAACCATGAAATGGTGTGCTGGATCGTTTGCAGGCGGATCAATTCCTCGGCCGTCAGCGCTCGGCCTTGAATCTGAATGTTCGCTGCTTCGTTCTTCAATTCGTCAATCAATGCGTCAATCGAATGGAACGTCTTCTCGGCGTCGCCGGCCGCCGCCTTCGCCGCCAGTTCCGTCTCCCGATGCTGTTGGAGATTTTTCATCAGCCGGCTTTGCGTCGGCTGAACACTGGCGACTGAGTCCAGTGCTCCAACCGGCAATTCGCGCCCCCACTTGGCGAAGAAGTTCAAGTTGGTCGCTTCCTCCACCTCATCCAGCGTGGCGGGGTAGTCATCCGGCCACGTGCTGCTTGGCGCCGTTTGCGGAATGATGAAACAGTCGATGTTGACTTTCGATGGCGTGTCATATGGATACATGAACGGATCCACGATCACGCAGAAATAGGAATCCGGCACGGGCAGGTATTTCCCGCTTCCGCGATAAACCGACGACGGCTCCTCCCCAAACACCGGTCCGACGATGGCCCAGACGTGACCTTTGCCTTCTTCGTCGTCGATGTCGCGAATCGCTGATTCCAACTTGAGCCAGACGCCGCTGTTGAGCGTGCCATACTGAGGGCTCATGTTCGACATGAGAAACGTTTCCAGTTGCGCCAGTCGGCCGAACTGCCGGTTGATCACTTCGTTCGGCGTCATGTGTCCCACATTGAGTTGGACGCCGCCGATCTTGCCGAACGTCTTGCGTCCGATCCGGTACTCCTCCGGCAGCCGCATATCGTCGTAATAAGAGAGCGGGCGTTCGAAGTCGACGTCGTCCCCCGCGCGGGCCACCCGATAGGCTGACCAGGCCGGCTGGAGACGATCGGGACAGAATCCAACGACGTAACCGTCATTCACCAGAATCTGGATCGGCCGAGTCTCATCAAGGTTTTCCGGCGCGCCCCGCCAAAGATGCAGATCAACGCGATGGGCTACATTTTCGCACGATGGGTGAATGGTGGTGTGGTCCATGTTCCAATCCTCTCTTGGCGTCGTTCGAGTTATGAGAAAGTGCCAGCCGAAACCTCGTCGCAGTCATGCTGCGGAACAACAACGCGGCTCGAATTTCCAACCCAACCGCGCCCAGCCCACGACGTGGCAAGCGCGAAAGCATTTCAGCATCATTTTTTAAGTATCCCTGCCGTGCAATAGATTCGCCCTAATCGGTACACGATGGAAGATAGTTGAAGGGCAGGGCGTTGTCGAGAGAAAAACTGAACCACACGCGCGTTCAGATCGCCCAGGCGGTTCAGGACAACATGAATGACGAAGTGTGATTGGTCTTAACGTCTTGTGGATGAAGTTGAGGCTTGCGAGATCATGTATGGGTAATATATGGTATAATGGTAGTCGCCTTCATCGCGCGGTTCCCGCGATTGCCAGGGGTAGCGCTCATGCGTGTCAGGGCTAGGCATCTTGGCGTTTGCATATGTCTGGACTGATTTGGCATGAAGCTGCGTTTTTGGAATGGAATCATGAAATCGAGGACAATTTAATCCTTTTATCCTGACGTCAGAGGGAAAACCCTGAGACATTTTTTAAATTCCTATGTGGCAATCGTTTGCGGCAGGAATTGTGTGTCAGGGGGAGGGGGTGTCGGTGTCAGGGTTAAATTACCTAGTTTGGGATTGATTCACATGTGGGCACGTCGGCCGGGAGGTGTTGTCGCCGACACTCTTCACCGGTTGTTCAGCCACCTTGACAGGGATTGGGGGTTCGCTACACTTTTCCTTCTGTTTTTACCTTGGACTGAACGACGAACACAAGGCGGATCCGCGATGAATCGGCAGACGTATCTGGCTAAAAATGATGAAGTTAAGCAGGACTGGTGGGTCGTGGATGCGTCCGACCAGGTGCTGGGCCGTCTGGCGACGAAGCTTGCCGTGATTCTGATGGGCAAGCACAAGCCGACATACACGCCGCACCATGATGTGGGTGATTTCATTGTCGTGTTGAACGCGGAGAAGATCGCCCTGACCGGCGCGAAGGCGGATCAGAAAGTTTACAAGACGTACAGCGGTCACCCCAGCGGTCAGAAGACGTACACGTATCGCTGGATGATCGAGAACAAGCCGGAGTTGCTGATCGAGGAATCGGTCCGGCGCATGCTGCCGAAGAACAAACTGGCTCGGCACATGTTGAAGAAGTTGAAGGTTTACCGCGGCGGCGAGCATCCGCATCAGGCGCAGCAGCCGCAGGTGTTGGAAGTCGCGTAAATGGATTGATGGTTTGCTTTGATTGCCTGCGCGGCGGACGTGCCGCGCTGAAGTTGGAACGGATTGCACGGCAAGACCTGGATTGACCCACGGCCTTGAATCAGGAATTTTAAGTATGTCCGAAGTTACGTTAGACAGCACGCCGACCGCCACACTGGAAGCCGGCGCCGTCGCAGCAGCGGAAACCCCGACCGAGACCCGTCCGTTGCGTGAGCCGGCGAAGCCGGATGCGGGCGGCTTTGTGTGGGGCACGGGTCGTCGCAAAGCGGCGGTGGCGCGGGTTCGCATCCGTCCGGGATCGGGCGTGTTTTTGATCAAAGGCCGTGAGGTTGCGGACTATTTTTCAGAGATTCGCGATCAGAACGACTGCCTGGCACCGCTTCGCGTGACGGGGACGGAAGGGCAGATTGACGTGCTGGTGCAATGCCACGGCGGGGGGTATATGGGCCAGGCCGGCGCGGTGATGCTGGGTTTGGCCCGCGCGTTGGTGGCGTATGACCCGACACTGGAGGCGGTGCTTCGCGAACACAATATGCTGACGCGTGATCCGCGCAGCGTGGAACGGAAGAAGTACGGCCAGCGCGGCGCCCGTCGGCGTTTCCAGTTCTCGAAACGTTAATGGTTTCAACCATGCCCAGCCTGATGGGCAAAACCCGACTTTCACACACGCGTCTTCGGACGCGTGTTTTCGTTCACGGCAAATGGAGGCCCGGCTTTTTTTCGAGGTTCACAAAGCACGCGAATTCGCTGTAATCAAATGGAAGCATCCGGTAGAATTGGTGCTCGACGACAACCCTCAAACCACGGGAGGAAACCTTGGCTTCCCCAACTCCACCGCCGTCCAACCTGTCCAACCCGGGCGGCCCGATGCCTGAAGTGTCCGTGGACGATGCCGAACGTGCTCAACTGTTGGTTGATGCGTACCAGCGGATCACGCAGGAGATGAGCAAGATCATCGTCGGGCAGGAACAGGTGATCGAACAACTGCTGATCGCGATCCTTGCCCGCGGGCACTGCCTGTTGGAAGGCGTTCCCGGTCTGGCCAAGACGCTGATGATTCGCACGCTGGCCGACGCGATGGACTTGAGTTTCCGCCGCATTCAGTTCACGCCTGATCTCATGCCCGCCGACATCACCGGCACGGACATCATTCAGGAAGACAAAGTCACCGGTCACCGCGAGCTGGTATTCGAGAAAGGACCGATCTTTGCCCAGATGATCTTGGCGGACGAGATCAACCGAACGCCGCCGAAGACGCAGGCCGCGCTGCTCGAAGCCATGCAGGAACATTCGGTGACGGTTGGCGGCAACACGTTGCCGTTGGATGAGCCGTTCTTTGTGTTGGCGACGCAGAACCCGATCGAGCAGGAAGGCACGTATCCGTTGCCGGAAGCTCAGCGGGACCGATTCCTGTTTCACGTGATGGTTGAATATCCGCAACGCGAGCAGGAACGGTTGATCATCGAGCGGACGACAAGCACGTTCTCGGCTCATCTCGATGCGGTGATCAGCGGTGAGCAGATCATCGCCTGTCAGGAAACCGTGCGTCGCGTGCCGGTGCCGGATCACGTGATTGATTTCGTGTTGGATCTGGTGCGGCGGAGTCGGCCGAAGGATCCGGATTCGTTTCCGTTCGTGCAGGAGTTGGTCGATTGGGGCCCCGGCCCGCGTGCGTGTCAGATGTTGGTGTTGGCGGGCAAGGTGCGTGCGGTCTTGCATGGCCGGTATCACGTGACGATTGATGATATCGAAGCGCTGGCGTATCCCGTGTTGCGGCATCGCATCGTGCCGACGTTCAACGCGGAGGCCGAGGGCATCACCGTCGACATGATTGTGCACCGGTTGTTGCAGGCGGTGCCGCGCGGCACGGCGGCGGCAGTGTTGTGATTGCGGATTGGCGCGTCGAAGGTCAATCCGAAATCCGCTATCCGAATTCCGAAATCAACCAATGTCTCAAATCACCGAATTCCTCACGCCCGCCGACCTTAAGAAGATCGGCAACCTTCAGGTCCTTGCCCGGCAAGTGGTCGAAGGGTTCACGTCCGGCCTGCATCGCTCGCCGCACAAGGGATTCAGTGTGGAGTTCAAGCAACATCGGCAATACGTGCCGGGCGATGAGATTCGGCATCTCGACTGGAAAGTCTTCGGCAAGTCGGACAAGTTCTTCATTCGTGAATACGAGGAAGAGACGAACCTGCGGTGCACGATCCTGCTCGATGCCAGCGGTTCGATGAGTTACAAGGGTGATAGCAAAGGCGCGGTGAGCAAGCATCACTATGCGTCGCGCGTCGCGGCGTGTCTGGCGTATCTGATGTTGCAGCAGCAGGACACGGTCGGGCTGTGCACGTTCGACACGAAGGTGAAGCGATTCATCCCCGCACGGAGCCGTGCCAGTCACATGAAGGTGCTGATCGAAGAGTTACAGCGAACCTCGCCCGGCGGGGAGACCGAGTTGGGCGATGTGTTTCACGACCTGGCGCCGAAACTGCATCGCCGAGGTTTGATCATTCTGATCAGCGATCTGTTCGGCGACGTGAGCCGATTGATGAAAGGCCTGGCTCACTTTCGGCATGCCCGGCATGAAGTGGTCATCTTCCAGATTTGGGATCGTGATGAACTGGACTTTCCGTTCAAGCAGTGGACGCGCTTCGATTCGCTTGAATCGGCGCACAACCAGATGATCGACCCGTCGCATCTGCGGCAGGCGTACCTGGAAAACTTGGAGCGGTACCGAGACGAGTTGAAGCAGGGATGCCATCGTCATCGGATTGACCTGGTGCCGATGACCACGGATGAGCCCTATGCGGACGCGCTGGCGTACTACCTTTCACTGCGGAGGAGGCGTCAAGGATGATCTTCCTCAACAACTGGCTGCTGTGGGGTGTGTTGGCGTTCAATATCCCGCTGATCATCCACTTGATCAACCGCAGCCGATTCCGTGTGGTCAAGTGGGGCGCGATGCACCTGCTGGACCCGATTGTCCGCATCAACCGCAAGCGTGTGAGGCTGGAGCAGATTCTGTTGTTGCTCGTGCGTGCGCTGATTCCGGTTTGTCTGGCGTTGGGAATGGCGTCGCCCGTGCTTACCGGCTGTGATAACCTCGCGGGTAACACCGAAAGTTCGCTTGTTGTCTTGCTCGACAACAGTTATTCGATGGCGGCCGGCGGTGCGAATTCCAAGTTTAAGGAAGCCGTCGAACAGACCAATCAGATTATCAAGGGACTCGAGAACGGTTCGGACATGTCGGTGATCAAAATGGCGGGGGGCGGCAAACCGGTCCTCGACGAACCGACGTTCAAGAAGAGCC
>JANQKH010000772.1 GCA_028281215.1 Phycisphaeraceae bacterium
CTCGTTTTGCGAACCCCCGCGATCAATCACCCACCGAACCATGCGTGTTTCAATGCGACAAACTGTGCACCATTCACGCCGTCCGCCCGCTCGGTTGCCGAATCTTTTTTTGCCAGAAAGGAACCGAATCGTGGCAGCAGGAAGTGTACGAACAGTTCATGGGCCGGCTTCGCGCGTTGCATGACGAACACAAACTCCCGTATGGCTACATGGAGTGGCGAGCCGGGTTGCGTGAGGCGAATCAAGCTGTCACTGACCGCAAATCGTAGAAATGGGCTTGATTGCGAATCATTTACGGTTTTCGTTTCCACTGCACCCAACCGATGAACGCGACGCCGATTGCGATCGAATCCAACGCGACAAACTGAAAGAGTCGAATTAGATCATCGTTGGTATCGATCAGGCCGAACACTTTCGCGAGAATGAAAAGAATGGAGCTCATGGCAATCGCCTGGATGGTGTGATGGCGCAACTATCGGCCAATCCGGCGGCATGCTTGATGCGAACGTTATCGGAGGCGGTGTTCGCCGGGTGCTTCATTCATCGAAGAACCCGCGCCACACCTCTTCCATGAGCTGGTAGTCGGTGTTGCCGGCGTGATAACTGAATCCGCCGTTGTAATCCCGGACGAAATGTTCCGGGTCGTTCTTGAATGACACGTGGGAGTCGATGAACAACGTGTTGTAACCGTCGGCGTGATGCACATCGACACCGCGATTCGGATCGCTGAACGCATCGGCCATGATCGCCGACGTGGACGCATCGCCATCGAACCGCGCCGGCCGCCAGTCGGTCGGGCTGTTGCTGCCTCCGAAGGTCGACCGGTAGTGAAAGTTCGTTTGAATCCACGCCTGCCCGGACGGCAGCACACCGTCGGCCGGCCAACCGCCGCCGGGCGGTAACGACTTGTCAAACTGAAGCGGATAACCATGCCAGCTTGGGCAATAAAACACCCGCGGGTCGGGAATGTAGTTGCGGTGACCCAGAATGCCGTGCGCGCGGTAGCGGCCGAACTCCGGGTGATTGGTCATGCTGCTGACGTAGACGGCATAGATGCCAAAACCCGCTTGCCCGGTCGCCGCCTGCCCGGGCGGCAACACGCCGCCATGGTCATCGGCAAAAGCCTGATGCCCCACGCCGGTCTGCCGTAGATTCGATCCGCACTTGGTCCGCCGAGCAATCTCCTTGCTGCGCGACAAGCTCGGTTGGATCATTGCCATCAAAAGCGTGATCAGTGCAATGACCACCAGCATTTCGACCAGGGAAAACGCGAGATTCGATCGGCGACAACACATCAAATGGCTTCGTGCTCCGGGTATTCTCCCTCGCATCGACCACCACATGATAGCGAGTCATGGCCGAGCCAGACTAGCGAGAACTTCATCCGAGTTGGGCGATCACGCAGCACTGCGGCGACGGCGAAGTAACGTGCCGGCCGCGATCAGCGCCAGCATGCCCGTCGTTGGCTCCGGTACCTGCTGGAACAGGGTCACCTCAAGCCGCGGACCGTTGGCGCCACTTTCGAAGAATGACAACGCCTGGAATGCATCCGCCATGCGAATGCGGAATCCGTTGTTGTCGATCGACCCGTCCTTCCATGCCTGAACCAGCGCCGTCACATCGAGGCTGAATTCGTCACCAGCCTGTAGTGCCGTGCCGAGGATGCCCAGTTGCAGGGACGACTGGTCGTACGTCGGCTTGTCATTCGTTGTGTTCCAATCGTCGAGCACCTGGTCGAGGAGGATATTCGGATTGTTGATCGTGTTGATCGTCGACTCGCGCGTCAACACCAATTGAGCATCCAACACCTCGGCGTCCCCGAGCGAATCGAGATCGAATTGCATGAACGCACGGTACTGGTTCTGCGGCGCATTGCCGGGATCGCCGTTGCGTTCCCGGATGGAAAGCGACGTGCCGAACGGGTCGTTGTCCGGCGAATCGCCGTTTCGTGCGGCGGTGGTTACCTGCGCGGGTGTCAGATCGACCTGAGAAATCAAGCCCTTGGTGAACTCGACCTCAAGGGTCGGAGCGTTGGGGCCCACGCTGTCGAATGCCGCGCCGACAAAGGCATTCTGAGCGAAGGCGAGGCGGACACCGTGGTTCGATGAAGGATCAATCGCCCAATCCTGAACGATGCTGGTCACATCGATGGCGTGATCAATGCTCACAGCCGGGCCAGCCGACGCGGGGCCGTTGTTGCCAAACACGGTATCGGTACCAGCGACGATGGCTTGGTTGAATGTCGGCTTGGTGGTAACCGGATCCCACGCCGTAGCTACCTGCGCGACGGACATGTTCGCCGAGTTCACGTTGTTCAGCTTGTGGTTCTGGTGCAGGTTCAACGTCGCAGATTCGATCTTCGTCCCTGTAATGCCAAACGTGTTGAACTGGAGAAACGCGCGCACTTCCAGTTCCGGATTGTTTTCGTTGGCCCGTTCACGAACATAGAGTGGGCCGTTGAATTGACCGGACACCGCCGGCGATTCGCCGTTGTCGGCTGCAGTCTGAAACACGAACGAGTCGAACGTGATCGCATCCACACGCGACGCTGAAAAGGTAAACGCGGCAACAAGCAATGCGACGAACAGGGACTGACGCATCATGAGGATTCTCCTAGCTCGAACCGAGTGAATGGGCGGACGCGTGAAAAAGATTGAACGGTCACGCGCCCAAGTGCTTGACGAACCCTATTTTACACGTAGCACTTTGATCGAACAACCGTCTCTCAGACGATTTCCACAGAATCCATGCGAAGTCTGCCTCAAGGATCAAAACAACAACGGGCCGACCTTTCGGCCGACCCGTTGTTTCCCTTGCTTGTCTCTTTCTCCGCACGCCGGGGCTCACAGTGCGTCGTTGTCGGATTCACCCGTGCGAATACGCACAACTTTGTCGAGTTGATATACGAACAGTTTCCCATCGCCGACCTGCCCGGAGCGCGCAGCGCCGGTGACGGCTTCAATGGCTTTGTCCAGATCTTCGCTTTTGACGGCGATCTTGAGCAAGACCTTCGGCACGAAGCCGACGTCCATGCGCCCGCCCCGGTACCTTCCGGTGTGTCCTTTTTGTTTCCCGAAACCTTTCACCTCAATGGCGGTCACGCCGAGGATGCCCAAGTCGGTGAGCTTGGCTTTGACGCCGTCGAGTGACGACGGCTTGATGACTGCTTCAATCATGTGCATGACGTTTATCCTTTCGTGGTCGTCATCGTTCTTTTTCAGTGCGATGCAAACAGGTTTGGAAAAGGGGAACCGAGCGGGCAGCAGTCTGGCGGTCGGTGCACCGCCCGATTCCCAAATTTTCATTC
>JANQKH010000812.1 GCA_028281215.1 Phycisphaeraceae bacterium
CACGAACCCCAGGCGGCTCTGGTTTAACGGCGATCTCAAGCCGAAGACCAGCAGCGCTGTGGTCTACAAAGGTGCGGTGTTCGGTGTGAGTCAGATTGGCGGCAAGCTCGTCTGCATCAACGCGGCCAACGGCAAAACTCTCTGGGAACAACGCGGCTTCGGCGGCGGCACCGTCTCCCTTGCCGGTGACAAACTCATCGTCCTTGGCGAACGCGGCAACCTCGTGATCGCCCAGGCCACCACCAAGGGATACAAACCCATCAGCGAAGCGAAGGTGCTCAGCGGCACCTGCTGGGTCAACCCCGTCCTCGCCAACGGTAGACTCTACTGCAAGAACAACAAAGGCGAACTGCTTTGCATCGATGTGCGGAATTGAATCGCTTACGGTTCAGCCGACGCGATGGATTCCATTCGCCCCTTGATCGCTTGCAGTAATGCACGTTCCATGTGACCGTCGCGGCCGACCTTGCGCCAATGCGGTCCGTTCACGCCTTCACGTTTCTGCTCGGCGGGAATCGCCTGCAAATTGTTGGTGATAGCATGCCCGTCAGTCGATCCGGTCAGAATCCGTGTTGGGTTCTGCAACCTTTCCAGCGTCACTTCCACGCGAAGTTGATAGTCATTGCCTGACCGTTCCAACAGCACTGAAACGATGCGCTGCTGATCATTCAGCGTGCTCGAGGCAGCGTCATTGAATGTGACGTGTTCGCCTTGCCACAACTCAAACGCAGCAGACGACGATCGCGGCTGAGTGCTGATGTGTCCGAATCGGTAGTCTTTCCGATCGACAATGAACCGATGATCCCGCAGCGTGGCGATGGCGATATTGAATGCGTCGTCGTATCGATCGGCGCTGATGGGAATACGCTCATCGGACGGCGCGACCGGCGCGGCGCAGCCGGTGAACAGGCTCGCGATCAACACCACGAACAGGCAGGATTGGATACGTTTACAGATCGGGCACGAACGAGGGAAACGTGTCATGCCGCATAGTCTACGTCAATTGGCTCCCGACGCTTTTGCGCTGACTATTCTTGTTTCAAAATGGTTTGCAGTGCGCGGTTGGCGATGGCGGCCAGCGCTTTGTCATCGCCGCGTGACGCTTTAACCAGTGCGACTTTCGCTTCCGGGCCGATCAGGCCGAGGGCGAACACCGTCGCGTCGTACACCGCCGGGTCGTTGGACGGCAGCAGTTTCATCAGCGCGGGTACGGCCTTCGATGCGCTGGGGCCGATCTGGCCGAGAATTTGAATGTATTGCACGCGCAAGGGGTCTTCATCGTCTTCGAGTGACCGGGTCAGGGCGGGCACGGCTTCGCCGGCGACTTTGATCAGTGCCAGTCGCGCCGCCTGGGCCACCGTCGCGTCCTTGTCGCGCATGGCGGTGATCAGCGGGTACGCCGCCGCCGACGCATCGGAGCCGATCCGGGCGATGGCTTGTGCGGCACTGGTACGCACGCGCGGTTCGCCCTCGGACAGCGCCTTGATTAGTGCGGGGATGACGGTATCCACGCCGGTGGCGATGCGCGACAGGGCATAGGCGGCGTTGTCGCGCACGTCTTCCTGTTCGTCGTCGAGCGCCCAGATCAACGGTGAAACCGATGTGGCCGCGTCGGGGCCCACCAGGCCGATCGCTTTGGCCGCCGCGGCGCGGACGCGCGCGTCTTTGTCATACAGAAACTTATTCAACGCGGGGACTGCCTCGCGCGAGCCGATCATGCCCAACCCGTTGGCTGACGCGCGGCGCACCTGCCAGTTCTTGTGTTTAAGCGTCGTCTCAAACACCGGTACCGCCGCGGCGCCGAAGCGAACCAGCGACGACGTCGCGTCGCCCCGGACTTTCGCGTCGTCGCTTTTAAGCGCCAATGCCAGCGCGGGAATCGCGTCCGGACTGCCCGTCGCACCGAGCGCCAACACGGCCAGGTCGCGCACCTGCGGGTCTTTATCGCCGACGGCTTCCTGCAAGATGGGAATCGTGTCCGACGTGCCCATGCCGCTCAACGCGGTGACGACGGCGAGGCGAACTTTTGCATCTTCATGCTCAAGCGCCCGCTTGAGCGCCGGCAATGCGTCGTCGCGCAATCGCGTCAGACCTTCAATCGCCTGATAGCGCACACGATCATCGTCGTCAACGAGCGCGGCGACCATCGGTTCGGCCGCTTCCGGCGAGGCAATGAGCATCAATGCGTACACGCCGGCCCAACGTTTCTGCCAGTTCGGATCGGTCCGCAACTTGGCCAGATGCGGAATGGACAGCGGCCCGAAATCGCCCAGCGCGAGAATCGCAGCGTCGCGAATTTCACGGTCTTGATGGCCCAGCGCGTCCATTAACAACGGCAATCCATCTTCGTGGCCGATGCGACCCAGAATGTCAATCGCGCGCCGGCTCGATGCGGCGTCCGGTTCGTTGATCAGTTTGCTCAGTGCCGGAATCGCCGGCTGACCCATCCTGACGATCAGCGACGCCGCTTGATCCCGCACGCTCTGGTTTTCATCCTGCAACGCCGCGATCATTCGCTCGGCTGACGGCGAACCGGTCACCTGCCCCAGCGCCAGAATCGCGCTGACGCGCACAACCGCGTCTTTGTCTTTGTGCAGCGCCACCAGTTTTGACTCCGCTGCTGACGCGGGCGTACCGATTTCACCCAGCACTTGTGCAGCGCCGGCGCGGACCGCCGGGTCTTCATCATCAAGCGCGACAATCAACGGTTGAATCGCCGAATCCGCTTCGTCGGCCAGCGCGAACAGCGCTTGCGTGGCCAGGTAGCGATAGTCCGGATCACGGTCGGCGAGGGCGCGCGACCAGTGCGCAACGGATTCGCCGCGGTAGGTATTCGTTGACTGGGCTTGCTCTTCTCCGCCGCAGCCGAGCATGATGAATGTGGCTGCGAGGCAGAGATTCAAGGCGATCCATTTCATGGCGCAGATTCCTGGATGACTGATCGTCGAAGCGGGCGACAGTGGAAGATTGACCTCTGTGGGCCCGCGTGTTGGCCGTTATGGGACGCGGCGGCGCTCGATCGGTGATACGCGGCCGGCCTCTATCAAGTTCTACATCGGCATGGCAGCCCCATCGCTCAATGTCGATCGGGCGATCCGTCAGTCGTCTTCGCCCGCGCCTTTGTCGCTGCTGCGCAATTTGCGTGAGACGTCGGCGCCCATGACCGCCGTCATCAGCGACCGCATCGACGGGTTGCGGTGCAGCATGCCGCGCAGTTCTTTTTTGTGCCAGACCAGTAACTTCGCCGGTTCGCGGACCACGGCGTCGGCTGAGGCGGTCTCGCGCGTCAGATAACTCATCTCCCCGATGAATTGCCCGTCGCGCACTGTGGCCACCGTGCGGTCGCCCACTTGAATGTCCACCACGCCGTCGCTGACCAGCATGACGTCGGACAGGTGTTCACCCTCACTGGCCAGCACTTCGCCGGGTTTCGCGTGATGCCACGCGCCCAATCGCAGCACACGCTGGAATTCCAGTTTGGTGAAGTTGGCGAACATTGTTTCATACAGTTCCTCTTCGTCTTCGGTGAAATGCACCGCCCGTTCGCCGAACACGATCATCGAAACGTGCACGACGTTGATCGTCATGAACAACAGGTTCCACAACACGATTGCGTCGGTCCATGACGATCCGCTGCGCATCAGACTGATCGCAATCAGCGTCGAGCTGGCGATGATCGACAAGCAGCGCAGCCAGATGATGTCCTTGACCAGAAATGAGAACGCGATCAGGGCGTAGGCAATATGGTCGCCGTAGTTACGGATGAAGTCTTCCATGGCCGGTTCTCGGACGGTGGTTCGGCAAGCAATGCCGCCGTGCGGGCTCCATGGGTATATCGGTCGAACCGGTCGATTCAGTTGGAAGGGGATTGCGCCGGCAGGTGAATGCGAAAGGTGCTTCCGTGCTTGTCGGTCGAGCCATACAGGCTGTCGACGCTGACATGTCCGCGATGCGCCTGTGCCACATGCTTGACGATCGCCAGACCGAGTCCTGTGCCACCGAGCGCCCGGCTACGTGCCCGGTCCGTGCGATAAAACCGTTCAAAAATCCGTGAAAGGTGTTTCTTCTCGATGCCCGGACCGTTGTCGGTTACTTCGATGACGACTTCGCTGTTGGTCAACCGGGTCGACAGTTGCACGCGCGAGCCGGCAGGGCTGTACTTGATCGCGTTGTCCAGCAGGTTGATCACCGCCTGCACGAGCAGCGGGGGGTTCACCGCCGCGCGCGCCGCATCCGTCGATTCGATGACCACGTCGATGTCTTTCTCCACGGCACGCGGTTCGCATGTCTCGGCCGCCTCACGAAGAATCGATCGAAGGTCGCAGAATTCCAGAGCCAACTGCTGACCTTGTTCGTCCGATTCAATTCTCGCCAACGTCAGCAGGTCTTCCACGATGGAGTTCAACCGGTCGCCTTGCCGGGCGATGATTGGAAGAAACCGGCGGACCGATTCAAACTGACCATTGGCCGGCGCTGCGTCGTCTTGCGCGGCCCCGTTACTGCCGTTGCCGCCCGCACTTGAATCGGCGGGATCAATATCCAGATCGTCGAGCACCGTTTCGACGGCACCCTTGATGGCCGCGATCGGTGTCTTCAACTCGTGTGAGACGTTCGCCACGAATTCCTGCCGCACCATTTCCAGTTGCCTCAGACGCGTCACGTCATGCAACACGATGACGACACCGGCATTCTGCCCGCGATCATCTCGAATCGGCGACGCCTGCGCCTGAAGGAACAAACGATTCTCCGGTCCGCGAATGTTTAATTCATCCACCACCGGTTGGCCGCTGTCCAACGCGCGGGCGATCAGATCCTGCAATCGCATGTTGCGGATCACTTCATATGACTTGCGGCCATGGGCCGTGACCAGGTCCACGTCCATCCACCCCGCTGCTGCGGCGTTGATCGTGATCACGCGTTCATCCGGATCGACCGCGATCACGCCTTCAATCATGCTCGCCAGCACAGCCTGCTGTTCCTGTGATTGCTGTGTCGCCTCGGCGATGCGTTCGTCGAGTTGTCTGGCCATCTGATTCAACGCTTTGGCGAACGTGGCGATCTCTTCGGCGTCCGCGACCGGTAGCGGATTGGTCAGGTCGCCTTCAGCAAACCGTCGCGCGCCTTGTTCCAACTGTTTGAGCGGCCGACTGATCTTGCGCTGGAATACGACGAACCCGACGATTGCCGCTGCGATTGTGACTACCACGCCGCCCATCGCGATGCGTAAATAGAGCACATTCAATGTACGGGCCATGTCTCCCAACGCTACGGAGGTGCGCAGCACGCCGTGAATCTGACCATTCTTCCGCAGCGGTCGAGCCACGTAGTGATGATCGTGTTGGACTGTTTTACTGAATCGTGTCGATCGGCCCACGTTACCGTTGAGCGCCTCGACGATCTCCGGCCGAAACTTGTGGTTGTCCATCAGCGCCGGGTCGGAATCAGAGTCGCCGAGCACTTTGCCGTCCGGCAGGATGAACGTGATCCGCATGCCTGCCGGCTCACCATAGTGATCGCACAGCGGGTCGATGTCGTCGGTCTTTCCTTCCAGCAGCAAATCCAACATCACCGGCGCGAGCAGGTTGGCCTTTTCTTCCAGCGCCAGGGCGACTTGGTCGATGTAGGATTGTCTCACCACGCGGCCGGCGTACCACGCGACCGACACCGTTGCCAGGACGATCACGGCCAGGAAGCCGGGTACCACTTTCCAGATGAGCCTTCTGCGAATCATGCGATCTCTCTTGCGAACTGCTCCATTCTACGAAAACTCATTTTATGAGATGCCGGTTAGAACTCCCCGCTTGGGGATGGCAAAAAAATACGGAGCGCCGAAGCACTCCGTGGGAAATCGATCTTGGGTTGGTTGGCCGTTGATCAATCCGGCGCGCCGTATCGAAAGGCGCTTTTGGCCTTGGTGTCGGCTGCCACGAATGCCTTACCGACGATCCGCCACTGGCCGTTGGTTTTCATCAGCGTCAGGTAATCGATCAACTTCGTGCCGTTCCATGTCAAGCTCACCTTCGCCGACGCCATCGTGTTGTTGACCACGTCCACGCTCATGATCACGCCCTGATTCTTGGGGGAAGGTTTCGCCGTCCACTTCTTGATCAATTGTTTCGCCGGAGCGACCTGCACCATGTCCTTGCCCCACTTGTCCTTGCCGATGAAGCGGACTTGCGCATGCGCGTCCCACACCGCTTCGAGCTTCTTCGCATTGCCTTCGGTGATGCCGTCGAGGTGTTGTTGAATGGTCGTACGGACGGCAAGCATTTCCGCGTTTGCTTTCGGCTTCGATGCTTTGACTGCTGCTTTGCTCCCCGCGGTCAGCGACGTCTGCGTGATCGCCACGGCGATCAATGTCATGGCGAGGATGGTCACGATTCGTTTCCCTGTGCGACTGTTCATAGATTGCTCCTTGAATAGGGGTGATAGAACAGGAGCACAATACGCTTGAACCGTGCGTCGGTGGGTAACCGAAAAGTAACTGCCGGTGATGTAACAGTTTGTTACATGCTCGCTTCATGTCACTTCGCCGCCAGTCGTCGCGCGATGAACGTGCGCAGCTTCGGCACTTTCGATTCCGTGGCAAGTTGCAACGCCTTCACCTTGTCATTCACCACCAGCGGTTCAATGCCGTACCACAACATTAGCGGTTGCACGGGATCATTCGCATCTTCGGCGCGTTGCGCGAGCGCGGCGACGAGTTTCCATCGCCGTTCATCATTCAGCTTTCGCAGTGACGAAGCAAGGTAAAGCCGTACGAGGCCCGACTTGTCGGTCTGCGCGTGTTTGATCAACTGGGTGAACAGGCGATTGGAAATCTTCGGCTGCACCGGATCAAACGCTGAGCGAATCGCCCACACGCGCAGATGTTCATCCTTCTCGCCCAGCATTTCGAGGTAATCGTCATCGGTGAGTCGGCCGAGTTGCAGGCCGATCCAGTTCCAGCGCAGTTTGTGATGCGTTGGCATCTTGTCGTAATCGCCGACGTCTTCGCCGGAATGCACGGCCACTTCTTTACCGACGGCGTCGCGCTCCATCAGAATCCGTCGCGCGTGCCGCGCCTGCCATGCGTTTTTCTTGAATTGCATCTTGAGCAGGTCGCGGTCGCTGAGTTTTTTCAGGTCGAAATCGGCCGGCAACTTCTTCGGATCACCATAGGTGATCTTGTAAATCCGTCCGCTGGTGCGGTGCACGCCGTCGTTGTCATGGCATTCACCGTGGTCGGTCCAGTCGGTGAGGTAGACACCTCCGTCGGGGCCGTATTTGAGTTCGACGCCGCGGAACCAGGGCTGATTCGCATGCAGAAAATCCGGCGCACGTTTGCCAACGTAGCCAACGCCCTTGCGCTCGAGTGTGTTGACGTTTACCCGGCGACCGTGCGTGTTGCACATGAAAATCTGGCCGCGGTACTTCGCCGGCCAGTTGTCACCAAGGTAAATCATGCCCCCGCAGTGCGAGTGCCCACCGCCGGCTTCATCGGTACTGCCTTTCGCATCGCGGGCCTGGTGCCACTTCTTGCTCGTGTCCCAGTGGTAGTGGTCGGCCGTCTGGTCGATCAGTTCGTACAGGTTCGGATTGAAATGTTGCCCGTGCATACGTTTGTAGTACGCACCGGGCACGGCATGCCAGAGGTGTCCGATCACGTTGTTCGTGAAAAACAATTCACCGTGCAGGTCGTAATCCATTCCCCATGGATTGGTCGTGCCTTCGCAGACGATCTCGAACACATGCTGGGTCGGGTGATAACGCCAGATCGCGCACTTCAGTTTCGTCCGCTGTTCCTCCGGCGTGCCCGGCGCGCCGACCACCGACAACGCCTGAATGCCATGCCGGCCGTACAGCCAACCATCCGGTCCCCACATCAAACCGTTCACCACGTTGTGGCTGATCTTGTCGCATTCAAATCCATCGAGCAGCACGACCGGTTCACCGTCCGGTTTGTCGTCGCCGTTCTTGTCGGGAATAAAGATGAGTTTTCCGAAGTTGAGCGCCCACACACCGCCGAAGCCAAGCGTCACGCCGGACAGCCTCTTGCCTTGATTCCAAAACACGCTGCGCTTGTCGAACCTGCCATCCTGATCGGAGTCTTCCAGAATGATGATGCGGTCGTTGAACTCGTCGGTGAAACCACGGCCTTTGTAGGTGTAATTTTCCGCCACCCACAGTCGGCCACGGTCATCAATCTCAAACGCAATCGGCTGCCGCACGTCCGGCTCACCGGCAAACAGCGTGATCTTGAACCCCTTGGGCACGGTGATCTTCGCCGCCGCCTCGGCCGCAGTTGGCGGTTCCTCGCCGGGTTTCTGCGAGTTGGTAATCTTAGGGAACTCCGCAGCCGGCGCGGGCGGTGTCGTGATGAAGGCCAGCACAATCGATATCAGAGCAACTGGCAGATGACGCATGTGGGGACTCCTGTTTCGTGGCCGCAGTATAGAGGCGACCCCGATTAGACCGGTACCTCCGACGCGCGGCTACTTGGCAGTTTTCACGGCTGGGCGGCCAGCCTAGACCCATGGATCGGGTAAACGCGTTTGCCCCGAATTGGCTCCGAGTGGAACACGGGCTAATGGATCAATCCTCCTCGGGGTGTTCGTCCTCATCTACTTCATCGTCTTCCCATTTCATCTCACTCATCAGCGCAAACGTGCCGCCGCAATCGCAGGACGCGCCGTGGTTTTCCTGGCTGGTCGCTTCGCAATTCGGGCAGATGGTTTGTGCTTCGAACAGCGCCATCTCCTTGCGGGCGATGTGCCAACCAAGCAGCGCTGCGATGGGGATCAGAACCATTGCGAACGCGACCATGGTGAGCCAGAACGCCACCGATTTGAGTGATTCGCCCTGATTGATAACCGCGAGCGTGCCAAAACCGACCAGATCGATCACGATCACCACTGCCACGGCAAAGTGGCCGGCCTTTCCTGCTTCGCGCTTGGAGAGGGCATACCATTCGTCCTTTTCATCTGATGTTCGTGGAACCCACATGTTTTGAATTATCCCAAATTCAGGTTGATGTGTCATGGGGCGATACTGCTTATGGCGACACGCAGCCCCTGCCGATAGCATCCATACCATGAGCAAGGCATCATTCAGATCAAATGCCGCGTGGATCGCGCTGGGCGTCGGCGTGGCGCTGGTGATTGCGGCGCTGGTGTATGCCTTTCTCGAGGTCGACTTTTCCAATTTCAAACAGGCGCAGGCGTGGCATGTCATCGTGTTGCTCGCGGCGGTGATGTTAAACCTGTTGCTGACCTCGACGCTCTGGTGGGCGATCACATTGTCATTCGACGCCAGGCCGCCGGTGGGTTTCAAGAAAATGTTTTCGCTGTTGTGCGCCAGCGGGTTGTTGAACTACCTGCCGCTGCGGCCGGGGCTGATCGGGCGCACCGCTTACTTGAAGATGAAACACAAACTGCCGATCAAGCAGTCGATCAGAATCATTCTGACGATGATCGGCTTGTCGGCGTTGGTGCTTGGTGGGGCATGGGCGGTGATTCAGTTGGCGCCGCCGGATCTGCAAAAGCCGGTGGCGGCGATTTCGACGCTGGTCGGATTGATCGCGATTCCGCTGGCCGCACGAGGCATCCTTCGGCGAAAACTCAAACATGCGTGGGCGTGGGTGCCGCTGCGTATGGCGGACCTGGCGGTCACGACGCTGCGCATGTGGGTAGCGTTTCGCGTCGTCGGCTATGACATCACCATCAGCGAATCGATCGTCGTCGCGTCCGGCGGGATGGTCGTGGCGTTGTCCGGCATCACGCCGAACGGCTTGGGCTTGCGCGAATGGACGATCGGCGGACTCTCCACCGCGGCGATGCCCGTCGGACTTGCCGCCGGGGTGGTCGACCGCGCGATCGAGACACTGATCATCGCCATCACCGGCCTGCTCGCCCTGCGGAACGTGGGTGACATCGCGACGAACGAGGTGGAGGAAAATGCAGGCAGCGCGGTGGAAGGTGAAACGGATGAAAAAGCGACGTAGGGTGGTGGAGGATGCAGTTGGTAGGGTGGGCACTGCCCACCGAAATCTTTTTTAGTCCCCGGCTCTGCCAGGGGATCTCGCTGCGTCAATGAAAAAGAAAAAGAACGGTGCTGAATGCGACAATGTGCCATGGCTGGCTTGTCCAGCCGTGCGGTCAACCCATGAACTTCACGGCTGGGCAATCCAGCCATGGCACGCCGATCCGGCCAACGCGTTTGCCCGGAAATGTCCCCGGGCAGAACCCGGGGCTGATGGATTAGCTTACGGGCAATACTGAAACAGATTCGTCCGCGGCGGCCACGCGTTTTCAAGTTCGTCGCTGATGGCGGTGAGTTGATCGAGCAGGTCGTCGTTGATGTCACCGGCCATGGCTCCGGCAAGGACGTTCAATTGCCGTGCGTTTCGCGCGCCGACGACGATGCTGGTGATGGCCGGGTTGCGGGCGATCCAGCGTAAGGCGAGGTGGGCAAGCGGTCGGCCTTGCTCACGAGCGACGTGTTGACATCGTTCGACCACTTCATGCACGCGGGGCCAAACCTCTTTTGCAAACGGCGTGGTGCTCGGACGAATGTCGCCCGCGGCAAAGCGTGGTGATGCACTGAACTTGCCGGCGAGAATGCCTTGCGCAAGCGAACTGGTGGTCACCACGCTGATGCCGTGCTCGTGGCAGTAAGGCAGCAATTCGTTTTCCGCGTGCCGCCAGAGCAGGTTGTAGGTGAGCTGGCAGGCGTTCAGTTCGCAGACCTGTTGGACCTGTTCCATTTGTTCGATGGTGAAGTGCGCGACGCCGAGGCTTTTGATTTTGCCTTCATCACGCGCGGCGCTGAGCGCTTCAAAGACCGGACGCATGTCAGTGGTCGGGCTCGGCCAACTGATATAAAACAGGTCGATCCAATACGTTTCCAGCCGGTCAAGGCTGGCGTTGAGGCGATCGATGGCGGTTTGCGGGTCGGCGTCGCGCAACATCGTCTGCGTCGAAAGAAAAATCCCTTCTCGGCGGTGGTAGTCGGCTTCGAGGAACTGTGAGATGAGGATCTCGCTACGGCCGTGTCCAAAACTGTCAGCCGTATCAAAGTGGTTCATGCCGCGACGGATCGCCGCCTCCATGACCGACCGCGAATCGTGAATATCCTGCCCGCCCCAATGTTCGCCGCCGAAAACCCAACTGCCCATCGCAAGTTTGCCGTGATGCAATTGTGACGGTGGGATGGTCACCTGCGGCATGCCGGGATGTGTGAACGGTGATTCGTAGTAGTAATCGTCGTGGTCCGCGTAGGGGTCGTACTCCGATTCGTCGGTGTAGTCGGTGCCGGAAGTATCAAGGGCTTCCTGCGCCGGGTCGGATACCGGCGGGTCGTCTGATTCTGTGACAGGATCGTCGACTGGGTTGTTCGCATCGGCGTCGACTTCGTTTGAGTCGGTTGGTTTTTCGGGGGAGTCGGTCATGGATAAGGTTGTCGGTGTGTTGAGAATCTCGTGGTGCCTCAAGGATGGATCGATGCTACGATTGCGAACCTTCGCGGCGTCGCGGCGAATTCGATCCTCCAACGCATTGTAAGAAGGGTTTCACACATGGCGACCGGCACCGACAGACAAACCATCCGTATCGGTCATTCGCCTGACCCGGATGACGCGTTCATGTGGTACCCGTTGGCGAATTTTCCCGACGGCAGCGGACCGGGCGGCAAATCTTACACCCCGACGATCGACACCGGCCGGTGGGACTTTGAGCATGTCCTTGAGGACATTCAGTCGCTCAACGATCGCAGCGAGCGCGGCGAACTGGAGATCACCGCGATTTCGATCCATCAATATCCCTATGTGGCGGACAAATACGCGCTGACCAGTTGCGGTTCATCGATGGGTGATGGCTACGGACCGATGCTGGTGACCAGAGACGCAACGTTGAAGATCGACGATTTCATTCAGCCGCAAACTGTGCCCGCTCCGGAAAAGCGCGCCCGGCCTCGCATCGCCATCCCCGGCGAGCGCACCACCGCCTGGCTCGCGCTGCAATTGAAACTTTTCGAACACGGCGTGCAACCCGGCGCTGAGCGGGCCGTCGACTATGAAGTGGTGATGTTCGACGAGATCATTCCGAAGGTCGTCGCCGGCGAGTTCGATGCGGGGTTGATCATCCATGAAGGGCAACTGACCTATGGTGAGAGCGGGTTGCACTGCGTGGTTGACCTGGGCAAGTGGTGGACGGATACGCGCGGTCTGCCTTTGCCGTTGGGCGGCAATGCGATTCGCCGCGATTTGGGTGACCAGACAATGCGGCAGGTGTGCACGATCCTGCTCAACTCGATTCAGTACGCCTTGGAAAACCGTGAAGCATCGGTGGCGTATGCGTTGAACTATGCACGTGACATGGGCGCCGACTTGGCTGACGAGTTCGTGGGCATGTACGTGAACAAGTGGACACTCGACTACGGCGAACAAGGTCGCGCGGCCGTGCAGCAATTGCTCAGCGAAGGCGCGGCGGCAGGTATCGTGCCCGATTGTGGCGAAGTGGATTTTGTTGAGCCGGCGTAGATGCCAGGTATGCTGCCGACGAGGTCATGGAATGAAAAACGCCCTGCACCAGGCAGGGCGTTTGTTATTCCTAGGAAGAAACTTTACGTTCTCAGTCGGCTCGACGTCGGCGTCGGGTGACAAGACCTCCCACACCCAAAACCGCAAGCAGGGCGGTCGTGGGTTCGGGAATCGACTTGTGAACTCTCCATCCAAATGTGCCGTCTCGCAGGAGTTGGAAATCATTGGTGTTGAATGAATTATGAATGCCTTGGGCGATGGAGATTTCGAAGGAATCCCCGCCGCCGCGTTCCCAGAAAAAGGCATCAAGGTTTGTCTGCAAACCATTCGGACCGACGACAAAGTGACCGATCGATTGGTTGTGTCCGGTTGGGTCTTCGAAACCGATGAAGTTAAAGCCGGCGCCACCGAGATTGGTTTGTCCAGCCGAGCCGGAGAACACAATGCTGTCGAGGGTCAGTTTCCGACCGTCATCGGAAGCGATGGCGATGGACCAGACGCCTTCGGGAATATCGAGGGCCGCTTCGGCACGAACGGAAAAATCCTCGCCGCCGGTGATCGCACCGTTTTGGATGGAACCGTAGAAGTCGTTGTTACCAAAATTGCCGCCGCCGCCGCCATAGTTGATGACCGATTCCGCGTCTTCAACATTCGCGCCGATGTTGTAGGTTTGCCCATTGATGCTCACGGCGCCGGTGAATCCCGGATTGGTATCCAGGAAGTTCCAGATCGCCTCGGCTTCGGTCGTGTTGTTAATGTCGCTGTCGGTCGCCCCGTTTCCTGGAATAATGTTGTAGGCCT
This sequence comes from Phycisphaeraceae bacterium, assembly GCA_028281215.1. GTDB lineage: Bacteria > Planctomycetota > Phycisphaerae > Phycisphaerales > Phycisphaeraceae > JANQKH01. Next base: position 13,319 of record JANQKH010000812.1, read on the forward strand.
TGACACAGAACGCATTGA
>JANQKH010000795.1 GCA_028281215.1 Phycisphaeraceae bacterium
CCGCCGCGAGCAAGGCACTGATCAGCCAAAATCGAATGACGATCTGGGTTTCCTTCCACTCATGCTTTTCCGATTTCTGGAAGTGGTGATGAAACGGCGCCATGGCGAATAAGCGTTTACCTTTGCCGGTGAGCCGGGCGGTGAGTTTGTAGAAACCCACCTGAAGGATGACGCTGACCGCTTCCATGACGAAGATACCGCCGATGATCATCAGCAGAAACTCCTGTCGGATCACCACGGCGATGTACCCGAGCAAACCGCCCAGCGGCAGGGAACCGGTGTCACCCATGAACACCTGCGCCGGCGCGCAGTTGTACCACAGGAAACCAAGGCACGCGCCCACCATCGCGGCGGTCACCACCGCCAGTTCGTCGCTGTATCGAATGAACGGCACACGGAGGAACTTCGCCGCGTCTTCGCTACCGGCAATGATCGTGAGCACAACAAACGCCAACCCGCAAATCGCCGTGATCCCGCTGGCCAACCCGTCCATGCCGTCGGCGAGGTTCACCGCGTTGGACGAGCCGACGATAACGATTACGGTGAGGAACATGAACGCGATCGCGCCAAGTTCGATCAGGTGCGGTGACGGCACCCATTCGCCGGCCACCTTCTCCCATGTGCTTAGAAACGGCAGGTTCAAACTGTACGCCATCTTCGCTTGCTCGACATCATTGCTCTGCCCGTGGCTGTAGATGAACCAACCGAGCAGGACCGCCAGTCCGAGTTGGAACAGCAGTTTCTCCCAGGAGCGCAGACCATCGCGGCCGCCCTCTTCGCGCCGCGCGGTGGTCAGTTTCAAAATGTCATCGACACTGCCCAGCAACGTCAACCATACGAGTGTGAGCACCGCCATGTGCACATAGAAACTGGTGATGTCCGCGAGCAGAAAGGTCGTCAGCAAAATGGAAAAGGCAATCAACACCCCGCCCATCGTGGGCACGTTGGCCTTGTCTTTCATCAGTTCGTTGACCTTGGCGTCGTGAAACTCCGGATTGTCACCGACCTTGAGTTTCACCAGTCGGCGAATGGTGGGTTTGCCAAGAAAGAACACGATGAAGAACGAGAGGATCAACGCACTGACTGTGCGGAACGTCACAAAACTGAAAATGCGAAAGAAGCCGAGCCCCTGCTCATTCAACCAATCCTGCCAGGCGTTGTAAAGATTGAAGAGCATGCTGGGGGGGAAGGGTTCGAGGTTCGGGATCAGAAGTCAGGGATCGGAGCTCAGGAATCAGGGCGAGAAGGGGCGGCTTCAGTCACCCTGCGCATTGGTGCCGCACAGCAAGCGACATTCTCAATTCCCCCACGCATTAAACCGCCACCCGCTGCTCATTCGCAAACCGATCTTCCATCGCGGGGATCAGCCGCTCCAACGCCATGCCGCGCGACGCTTTTATCAACACGACATCACCGGGTTGCAACCGCTCGGCCAACTGGGCGGCCAAATCGTCGATAAGCTCATCGCGCCAGCCGCCCCAAGCGACCAAGCGGTCACGGGACCATGCCTTGGCCGCGGCCTCGGCCGCCAGTCCGCTGAGGTTACCGACAAAACAGGCGAACGCGATACCGTCATACCGCGTCACCTCGCGGCCGAGCTCGGCGTGATGATGCGCCGCTTGATCGCCCAGTTCAAACATGTCACCTAGCACGGCCACGCGCCGTCCCTGTTCATTTTCGCGTTCAAATCCTGCGAGCACCGCCAGCGCTTCGCGCATCGAATCCGGGTTGGCGTTGTAGGCATCATTGATCACCGTCACGCCGCGTCCGGGTTCACCAATCTGTTGCACCTGCAAACGCATCGGCACGGGCTGAACCTCCGCAAGCACCGCGGCGATGTCGTTTGCCGCCACCCCGAACTGTCGTGCACAATCAAATGCCAGCGCCGCGTTCGCCGCGTTGTGTTGACCGAGCAGCGGCAAGTCAAACGCCGCGCCGTCCGCCATCGTGACGCGCTGCGGCGAGCCCGACTGTGCACGCACTTCACCGATGCATCGCAACGATACACCGTCGGCAAGCAGCGAACTTAGCGCGGTCTCATCTAGATAAGGCGACGACGGCACGATCACGAACCCGCCTGGTCTGACAAACGAAGCGATCGACGATTCTTCCGCCGCCACCGCGTCCAGCGTACCGAAGAATTCCATATGCTCAGCGCCCACGCTGGTGGTCACGGCCGTGTCGGGGCAGACCAGTTCGCCTAACGTTGCCACCTCGCCGGGGTGATTGGTTCCGATCTCGACGACGACAAAATCATCATGCCTGGACGCACCCAACAGCGTCAAAGGCACACCGATGTGATTGTTGAAACTTTTCGGACTCTG
>JANQKH010000836.1 GCA_028281215.1 Phycisphaeraceae bacterium
CGGTGGCTGTTGCGGTACGACGCCCGGACACATTAAGGCACTGATTGATGCGGTCGGTAACCGGGCATCGAACCAAGTTGACAAGAAACCACTCGCGCCATCCTGCGCCTCCCTCTACAACCCGACTGACTACCGCCAGGACTTGTCGCTGCTCAACATCGGTGAACGTTGCAACGCGTCCGGCTCCCGCGCGTTCAAACGTCTTCTGGAAAACGAAGACTGGGACGAAATGGTCAGCCTCGCGCGGACGCAAATGCGCGAAGGCTCGCACGTGCTCGACGTCAACGTCGACTACGCCGGCCGGGACAACGCGGCCGACATGGCGCACATCGTGCACCAGTTTACGCGTCAGGTGAACGCACCGCTGATGCTCGACTCGACGCAGCCCGCGACGATTGAAGCCGGGCTGAAAAACACGGGCGGCAAATGCATCATCAACAGCGCGAACCTCGAAGACGGCGAAGAGAAGTTTGCCGAGATGTGCCGCCTCGCCAAAATGTACGGGGCCGCACTCGTGCTCGGCACGATCGATGAAGACCCCGAAGAAGCGATGGCGCGTACCGCCGATCGTAAGGAATCGATCGCGGAGCGCATGCTCAAACTCGCGACCGAAAAGTACGGCCTCGCTGCGCAGGACATCTTCTTCGATCCGCTCGTCCTGCCGATTTCGACCGGCATGGACAAAGATCGTAAATCTGGTCTTGAAACCATCGAAGGCGTTCGTCGCATCGCGACGCGGTTCCCCGATTGCCAGACCACGGTTGGCTTGTCCAACATCAGTTTCGGCCTCAAGCCCGCCGCGAGGCAGGTGCTGAATAGCGTATTTCTGCACGAACTTCGCGAAGCCGGGCTCACCAGCGCGATCGTTCACGCCAGCAAGATTCTGCCGCGCACACGCATAGAAGATAAACAGTGGGACGCCGCGCTCGACCTGATATACAACCGCTGGGCTGACGAACCGGTCGTGCTGTCCAACGGTGAGTCCACCACCGATCCGTTGCAGATCTTCGTGGACCTTTTTCCCGACGACGCATCTGTGCAATCGACCAAGGTGGACATCGCCGAACTCGATCTCGAAGAGCGCCTCCGCCGGCACATCATCGACGGCGAAAAGAAAGGCATCCACGAAACGCTCGACGAAGCGATGCAGAAGTATTCGCCGTTGGAAATCATTAACGATCACCTGCTCGACGGCATGAAAGTCGTCGGTGAACTGTTCGGCTCCGGCCAGATGCAGTTGCCGTTCGTGCTGCAAAGTGCGGAGGTGATGAAGATGGCGGTTGCGCACCTCGAGCCGCACATGGAAAAAGTGGAAGGCCAAAGCAAGGGCCGCATCGTGCTCGCGACGGTGAAGGGCGATGTGCATGACATCGGCAAGAACCTGGTTGACATCATCCTGTCGAACAACGGGTACGAAGTGATCAACCTCGGCATCAAGCAGCCGATCAGCGCGATCCTCGATGCGCTCAACGAGCACAATGCCGACGCCGTCGGTCTCAGCGGGCTGCTCGTCAAAAGCGTCAACGTGATGGAGGAGAACCTCAACGAACTGAATGCGCAAGGTATCAACATTCCGATGCTGCTGGGCGGCGCGGCGTTGTCGCGACACTATTGCGAATCGCACTTGCGCAACGTCTATGTCGGTCGCGTGTATCACGGCACCGATGCGTTCGAGGGCCTGCGTATTATGGACCGCATCATGACCGGCCGTAGCGAGGAACTCGACACCGAGATCGAACAACGACTCGACAAACGCGCCGATACCGATGCCAAACTTGCAACGATGAAGAAACGGTCCGAAACCGTTGCAGGCCAATCCTCTACCGTGGCTTCGAACAACACCGCCACGATCACCCGCTCTGCCGTCGCCACAGACATCGGCATTCCTACGCCGCCGTTCTGGGGCGATCGCGTCGTTACCGACCTCAACCTCGACGACATCTACACGTTCATCAACACGGTCGCCCTTTTCCGTGGGCAGTGGCAGTTGAAGAAAGGTAAGAAAAGCGACGCCGAGTACGAAGCGCAGATCGAAGACGAGATCATGCCGCTGTTCGACCGACTCAAGCAGCAATGCAAGGATGAAAACATCCTCCGCCCCGCGCTCGTCTACGGCTATTTCCCCTGCAACAGCGACGGCAACGATCTTGTCATCTACGATCCGGAAGATCACGACCGCGAAGTCGAACGTTTCGCGTTTCCGCGGCAGCAAGGCAAGAAACACTATTGCATCAGCGATTTCTATCGCGACGTTGAAAGCGGCGAGCGCGATGTGATCGGCATGACCTGTGTCACCATGGGCCAGGAAGTCAGCACGCGCGCCCAGCAACTGTTCGCCGACAACAACTACGCCGAGTATCTCTACATGCACGGCATGGGTGTCGAATGCGCCGAAGCGCTTGCCGAGATGTGGCACAAACGCATGCGACAGGAACTCGGCATCGCCGGCGACGACGCCCCGCAAATCCGCCACCTGTTCACGCAGAAATACCGAGGCAGCCGCTACAGTTTCGGCTACCCCGCCTGCCCCGACATGGCCGACCAGGAAAAACTCTTTCGCCTGCTCAAGCCGTCGCGTATCGGTTGCGAGTTGACCGAGAACTGGCAGATCGATCCGGAACAATCGACCAGCGCGATCGTGGTGCATCATCCGGAAGCGAAGTATTTTAATGTGTGACGCGGGCACGAAACTTTGATCAATTCCAACGTAACGGCACCCGTCTTCGATGGTTTGAATTCTCGCAGTGAACATGTTCGCATTCACCCTGACTCCTGCATGTGCTCCTGCAGCGTCCCCTCCACCTCCGCCGCCAAGCGCTTGCCTACCTCTTCCTCTTCGTCCACCGCCACATGCGCGCCCGCGTAGCGCAATTGCCACAGGTGCACGTGGTATCGGCTTCGAGCCACGATGGTCGCGTTCGGCGCCATCGCTTTGGTTTGTTCGATGATCCGCCGCGACGCCATTGGATCCGGCAACGTGATGATCACCGCGTCGGCCGAATTCACGTGCGCGTGTTCCAACACATCCGCGTTCGTCGCGTCACCGACCATCGCCATGAATTCCAACCGCTTCGCTTCCTTGATCACGCGCTGGTTCATGTCGATCACCACGATCGGCCGTTGCCCACGCATGGCGTGCACCACCGCTTCGCCCGCCGGTCCATAACCGATCACAATCAGATGGCCTTCCAAGCCTTGTTCCGATTCCTCTGGCTGCCACGGCACGGTCTTCAACCAACCCATCCGCCGCAACGGACGCAGACATTGCTCGGCCAACGCGGGCGATAACACGACTAGGAACGGTGTGAGAAATAGCGTGATAATCGATGTCGATATCAACAGCAGAAAGAGGTGTTGATCGATGACCGTGCCGCGTGCGGTCGCGAGCAACACGAAAGAAAATTCGCCGATCTGTGCGAGGCAGAATCCACTGGCCAGCGCCGGGCCGTGCGCTTGGCCGAATCGACGGAACAACAGCCAGATGATCGCCGACTTGCCGATCAGCACCGCCGCCGTCGTACCGATCACCAACGGTACGTTGTTAGCGATCCAACCCATGTCGGCGAGCATGCCGACCGAGCCGAAGAACAGCGTCATCAACAGCGTACGCAAGCTGGTCACGTCGCCGCGCACCTGCGTCGCGAAGGGCGATTCGGCCAACAGGATGCCCGCGGCGAACGCGCCCAGCGCCGGCGAAAGATTGATCTGATGCGCCGCCCACGCCGAGCCGAGTCCGACCACGATTGCCAGCAACGTCGGCAACTCGCGGTTCCGGCGCATCGCGACATTGCCCAGCAGCCAGGGCACCGCATAGTTGAATAGCAGGAAGAACACGACGATCAATCCGGCGCCCAGCCCGATCGCTTTACCCAGTTCGAGCGCGATCGTGACGAAACCGCCTTCGCCGCGCAAGGTGGAAACCAGCAACACCAGCGGCACGACGGCAATGTCCTGAATCAGCAGAACACCCAACGCGTTGCGGCCGTGCAGGCTGTCGAGTTGCGACTTGGACGTGAGGATGCGCAGCACACACGCCGTGCTGGATAGGGCAATCGCCGCGCCGACCACCATCGCCGGCTTGACCCCGATGCCAAACAGCCCGGCTACCAGCGAGGCGATCAACATCGTCACGACCACCTGCAACACGCCGCCGAGTAATACCTTGCCGCCCAGGCTGCGCAGCCGTTTGAAGGAAAACTCGAGACCGATTGTGAACAGCAGCATGGTGACGCCGAGTTCGGCGAGCATGTCGACCTCGCCGCTGGTCTGCATCACGTTGAGCGCCGCTGGTCCGAGCAATGTGCCGGCCAGAAGGTATCCCAGGATCGCACTTTGCCGCAGCCGTTCGCACAACGCGCCCAGCGCCAGCGCCGTCGTCAGCAGTACCAAAACGTCGAATAGAAACTTCCATGCATCCATGGGATAAGCCTGTTTGGATGGGGGTGATGTCCACCCTACGTCCGTTCGGTCTCCATTCGTTGCACAAACGCCTCGTACTGCTCGGGCGTGTCGATGCCGTGATGTTTCACCTGTGTGCGGACGATTGCGATCGGATAACCATGTTCCAGCGCCCGCAACTGTTCCAGACATTCGGTTTGTTCCAACGGCGTCGCCGACAGTTTGACGTACTGCAGAAGAAACGATCGGCGATACGCGTACAAACCCGGATGCTTCATCGGCGTCACGTCGCCCCGGCCGTCGCGGTCGAACGGTATCAGCGAACGCGAAAAATACAACGCCCGGCAACGGCCCGCGTCGTCCGGTGCCGTGGTGACGACCTTCACGATGTTCGGATTGCTTGCGTCTTCGTGCGGGGCGAACGAACTGGCGAGTGTCGCCATCGGCGCGTCCGGGTCGTGACGCAGCACGTCGGCCAATTGATTGATCACCGTCGGTTCGACCTCCGGCTCGTCGCCTTGCACGTTGAGAATGACATCGTCGTCGGTCACCGCGTCGCCCAGCGAGGCGACCACTTCGGCGAGCCTGCTTGTGCCGTTGAGATGTTCGCCGGTCATCATCACGTGCCCACCGAACGATTGCACGGCCTCGAAAATACGTTGGTCGTCGGTCGCCACGATAATCCGGTCCACACTCGACGCCTGCCGCACCCGCTCGACCACATGCTGAATCAACGGTTTACCGGTCCGGTTGGCCAACGGCTTGCCGGGAAACCGCGTCGACTCATACCGCGCGGGAATGAGTGCAATGACTTGGCCGGATGACGGGTGTGAAGTCATGGGGTGAACATAGCCGTTCAAGGTCAATGGTGCGAGCGGTGAGGTGCGCACAAATGTGCATGTCCGGACATGGGGGTACCCTAGGTCGTCAAAAAACAGGCTTAACTCTTTTTTATGTAAAAAGTTAGATCGATGTCCGGCCAAAATGTCCGGACGTCCGGACCTCGTTTTTCGCTCAGAAATGACGGTTTCGATGTCCGGAATCATGTCCGCGGCGTGTCCGGACATGTCCGGCGGACATGAATTGACGACGTTTGTGCGCACAGACGTCGTCACGAAGCTACCGACGTCATGCTCTACTCGGTTGCCATTTTTCGTTGATCGAGGCCGCACTGAATCCTCCGATGAAAGACATGTTCGCAGCGATCGCGCGAGAACGGTTCATTTTACCACAAATCCAAACAAAATGCGAGTATGAGTTCGCGGCCTGATACCTGATAAGAGTGCCGTACAAAGCAGTGAACGAACGCTTACTCCCCTCCCTGAAGGGGAGGGGGACAGGAATCCATTCAGCACGACTGGATATTGGCATGTGAAGGGGGGTTGCCTATCGTTGATTTTGAAACGATCGATGCTTGAAGCAAGGCGTTTAACATTCACACGGGCCTTGTCTCCGTTGGGGTTGCGATTCGGTCATGCTGAACTGGTTTGAGAACCTCTCTTTCATTCAATTCATGATTGTGTTGTCGATCGCGAATGTGGCGATGTATGTGGGATCCTGGCTGATTGTTCGTCAGGTGCAGCGTGTGTATGCGGCAAGGAATATGAATGAACGGCAGGCGATAGTGACGCGAAGGGATTTGCTGCTTTCGCTGGTCATTGTGGTGATCAACATTGCCGTAGGCGTTCCCGGTTGGTGGCTTTGGCGGGAAGGGCACATCGTGCTGACCGAGCCTGCGATCTGGGTGACATTGCTGGATGGGTTGATCATTTTTCTGGTGTTTGATTTTGCGATGTACGCGTTGCATCGGTTGATGCATACGGGTTGGCTGTATCGCACGTTTCATGGCCGACATCACGATCACGTGGATGTCAGTGGCATCAGTTTCTACGTGATGAACCCGGCGGAAGCGTTGGGTTTCGCGTTGATTTTGATTGGCTTGCTGTGGGTCCGGCCGATGAGTCTGCACGCGCTGCTGGTGTTTGTGTTTTTCAACTGGGCTTATGGGACGATGGGGCATTCGGGCGTACCGATTCGCAGCCGGTGGCTGGTGTGGTGCGTGGGGGACTCGGCATTCCATCACCGGCATCACACGCAGATGCGGGGCAACTATGGTTTCTATTCCAGCATTTGGGACCGGTTGTTCGGAACGCGCTTGAAAACGGACGGCCGAGGTCCGGATGGGGGTTGACATTGGAGCAAACATTGCCCCCAATCGCGTGAGGCGTCGTCTTTTGGAGGCGATTCGTCGTGAAATGGGTAGAAACCCCTGTTGGCATAGCAGGGGTTCGTAAGCTATTCTAATCATATTGTAGTGTCGGTTTGGCTGTATTTCGTATTCGCGAAACCGCCGACCGAAGTCGAAGATCACTTGGCAAGCATTGTCTTGATGTGAGCTGAACCGGGCCATTCTGGCCCATGGGAACTGATGATGGTCTACCGTTTTTTGAGCGTGCGCGAAGCAGACAAATCCACTCACACCGATTCGGCAACGCATCGTCGGCCGACACGAGGGTTCACCATTCCCGAAGTGCTGACGGTTATTGCAATCGTTGTGATCATCATTTCGATTCTGTTGCCGGCGTTCGGCAAGTCGAAAGAAGTGGTCTACGACGCCAAGTGCAAAAAGAACCTGCACGACATCATCGAAACGATGGCGATGTTCCGAGCGGAAAACTTCGGCAGCACCGCGGTGTTGCCCAGCCCGTTGGCGTGGCAGACTTACGTTGAAAGGATGGGCGTGGGCGTGTCGCTGCGTTGCCCACTGGATGGACGCAACCCGGACCAGCAAAGCGCCGGCGCGATTCAGGGTTCAGGCACAATCAACTACTTGAGCGAAGCGCCCGACGACGTGCGGTTCAATGCGTTGGAAAGCAACTCGCAATTGTTCGTCTTTCGTGAACGCGAAAGTTACCCGCTGCCGCAACCGGTGAACGTGGACATTTCCAATCCCGGCTTCGTGGATCACGCCAATGACTATTCGCCGGCGACGATTCCCCGCGACACGAAAGTTGACAGCTTCTTCGTGCATTACGATTCGATCGGAAGCCAGAGCGCCAACACCAGCGGTTCGATTACGGTGCGCGGCCAGATCATCGGCATCA